>NZ_LOHY01000068.1 GCF_001559795.1 Pseudostreptobacillus hongkongensis
AAAGATAAGTAGAAAAGAAGAAGCCATGAGATATTGCACCTGTGGTAATGTAAGTGCACCAGAAACCCCGAAGGATCATGCCTGCCACCGTCAGATGTCTCAAGTCCATATGCTTAGGTTCAGTAGTAGTTCCTCTAGTTCCTTTTTTAGTGGAGTTGTTTTGCTTGTCTCAACGGGGTGGATCACCGGGCCGCGAATGGCACGTTTCTTAGCTGTCTTGGCTTGCTTCTCCTTCATAGATAAGCAGTCCCTGTAGATCTTGCCTAAAGATAGGAAATGATTCAAGTCCTAACCC
>NZ_LOHY01000069.1 GCF_001559795.1 Pseudostreptobacillus hongkongensis
ATCTCGCAGGTACTCGACCGCTCGCCCAAGCTCTTCCCACCGCTGGTCGTGCAGATGATCGCCGTCGGCGAACGCGCCGGAACCATCGACGAGATGCTCGAAGAGATCGCCGATTTCTACGAGAAGCAGGTCGACCAGATCATGGGCAACCTCTCTTCGATCATCGAGCCGGTCCTGATCATCTTCCTCGGCGCGGCGGTCGGCGGCATCGCGCTCGCCATCATCACGCCGATCTACGCGCTGACCATGAAGTTCGGGCAGTGACGGCCGGTGGCGCAT
>NZ_LOHY01000070.1 GCF_001559795.1 Pseudostreptobacillus hongkongensis
TAGAATAATATAGGCCTATATTAATTTGAGAAATAGTAGTATTTCCAAGTATTTCATTTGGTTTTTCAAAAGTAACTTTAGGCAATTTAGCAGTATTTTGAAATAGTGCATTTATTGATAAATCTATACCTGTAAGTATTGCACCACCGAGATACTTGTTATCCTTTACAACTTCAAAAGTTGTTGCTGTTCCAAAATCAATTATTATACATTCTCTAT
>NZ_LOHY01000071.1 GCF_001559795.1 Pseudostreptobacillus hongkongensis
AAAAAGAAGATATTTTTAAAATTATAGGAATGGATATAGAATTTGCATATATTGCTTTACATGGTGAATTTGGTGAAGATGGTACTGTTCAATCTGTACTTGAAATATTAAATATACCATATTCAGGTCCTGGAATTATGACAAGTTCTTTATGTATAGATAAGGATATTACTAAAGCAGTTGTCAGAGATGCTGGAGTTAGAGTAATAGATGGTATATCTGTTAAAAAAGGTGAAAAGGTAGAATTTTCTAAACTTAATTTAGGTGAAAAGGTTATTTTAAAACCTAATAAAGGTGGATCAAGTATAGGGATATATTTTGCAACTAATCAAGAAGAATTAGAATATGGATTAAATGAAGTATTTAAAATAGATGATGAAGTAGTTATTGAAAGAGTTATAACAGGTGTGGAAATATCTGTACCTATAATAAATGGAAAAGTATATCCAACTGTTTTAATAGAACCATTAAAAGATACTTTTTTTGACTATAAATCAAAGTATGAAAATGGTGGAGCACGTGAATATGTT
>NZ_LOHY01000072.1 GCF_001559795.1 Pseudostreptobacillus hongkongensis
ATGGAACAAAATCAAAAACTGATAGTTCTATTTCTATAGGGTATTCTGCAAGTTCAGAAGGAAATAAAGGAATAGCTATAGGATTCTACTCAAAAGCAAGTGCTGATGATTCAATGGCAATAGGAAGATCTGCAAAAGCTTACCATAAACAATCAGTAGCATTAGGTTATGGTGGAGCAACAATAGAAGATAATACAATATCAGTGGCATATAAAGATCCAAACCTTGCACCATCAAAACAAACAATACTTTCCAGAAAAATTTCAGGTCTTTCAGATGAGGTAAATGATCAAGATGCAGTAAATGTTTCACAACTTAAAGGATTAGAAAGTTCTTTATTTTCTAAACTTAATTCTTTGTCTATAACTGAGGAAAAAGCAAATACTGGAATTTCTTCGGATTTGGAAATGGCAGCATT
>NZ_LOHY01000073.1 GCF_001559795.1 Pseudostreptobacillus hongkongensis
GTTAAATATCCACTAAATAGCATTAACTCCCAAGCATCTTCTTTATTTAACAACATATTTAAATCAGATAGCAATAGTATACTTTTTTCTACACTTTCACCTTTAAATAATTTTTCTAATTCTTCAATCATTTCTTTATCTGATACTTTTAATGAATTTATTATTAAATTATTTCCTGATGTTCTTACCCAATATGGAACAAGTTCTCCTCTTTTTAAATAGTTTGTTATACTCCAAGGATTGTAGACTAAACTATCTCCTATCTTGTATCCATCATACATTTTTCTTACTTCATCTACTTTATGTGTATATCCATAA
>NZ_LOHY01000074.1 GCF_001559795.1 Pseudostreptobacillus hongkongensis
ATATTTATGGGGTAAATTATGAAGATATTATTAACATCAGATTCGCATAGAGATGTGGATTATTTATACAATACTATAGTAAAAGAAAATCCAGATATGGTTATTTTCGCTGGAGATCATAGTGATGATGCTATAGATATTAGTTATGGATTTGATATTCCTTTCTATATTGTAAGAGGTAATTGTGACTATTATGATAATACGACTAAGGATATCATAGAATTAGAAATAGAAGAAGTT
>NZ_LOHY01000075.1 GCF_001559795.1 Pseudostreptobacillus hongkongensis
GATACCGCCTATTTTTATCTGAAAATTTTTTCAAATTTGAGATTCTACCATAAAGAATTTAAATAAGCAAATTATTTTATAGCCCTTATTTTACAATATATTAAATAAATATGATAATGTATTAAGTAGTTAAAAATGATTATATTTTAATTATGTAGCTTAATTAATTAGTTTAATTGTATAATATATCTTTAATTAGCATATAAGAAAGAAGGTATATAATATGATTAAGAAATCTAGAAAGGTTGTATTAAATATGAAAGAAGAAAAAGTATATAAAACTATTAAAGACTTAAGTGAAAATAAAATTAATAAACATAGAGCTTCTCTAATTCTAAATTACTCTAATGTCCATATTAATAGATTACTTAGAAAATATAAATCTGAAGGTAAATCTGCCTTTTCTCATGGTAATAAAGGTAGAAAACCTTCTACTACTATACCCAATGAAATTAAAAATAATATTATTAAGCTATACAATGAAAAATACTTTAATTTTAATATTTCTCACTTTAGTGAAATGCTTAAAGAGTTTGAAAATATATCTGTATCTATTCCCACAATAATTAGTATACTAAGAAAAGAATTTATTATTTCTCCTAAATCTCAAATAAAAACTAAAAGAGAATTAATTAAAGAAATTGAAATTAAAGAAGATACTACTAGAAAGAAAAAAGAAATTACTAAACTTAAACAAGCTCGTATAAGAATAGAAAATAGCCATATAAAAAACATATACCTCCAAACTTTCTAGTAATTTTAAATTTTTACTGTCCAGTTTTTTGGTATATGTTATCATCTAGGATCTTTTACTATGATTTTTTATTAAATATTATTTCTATAGGACAACCTTCAAATCCAAAATATTCTCTCAAGTTATTTTCTATATATCTTTGATAAGAAAAATGTATAAGATCTGGATTATTTGAGAAGAACACAAACTTAGGAGGTGCTTGCCCAACTTGAGTTGCATAATTAATTTTAACAGCTCTTCCTTTTCTTGTAGGAACTGGATTTTTAGCCATTATTTCTTCAAGAACTTGGTTTAGTACCCCTGTTGATATCTTCTTATTATATTCCTCATTTATTTCTTTTACCATATCTACAATATTTATAGCTCTTTTACCTGTTAATGCAGACATAGTTACTACTGGTACATAATCTAAAAATGGCATATCTGCTTTTACAAGATCTGTAAATTCTTTTACAGTCTTATTATCTTTCTCTATTAAATCCCATTTATTTATCGCTATAATCATAGGTTTTTTTTCTTCATATATTAAACCTGCAATTCTTTTATCTTGTTCAGTTAAAAGTTCTGTAGCATCTAACATTAACACACAAACATTAGCTCTTTCTATAGCCTTAATTGCTCTTAATACTGAATAATACTCTATATCATCTTCAACCTTAGATTTTCTTCTAATACCAGCTGTATCTATTATAGTATACTTTTGTTCTTTATACATAAAACTAGAATCTATAGAATCACGAGTTGTTCCTGCTATATCACTTACTATACTTCTTTCTTTATTAAGTATCTTATTAACAAAAGAAGATTTACCTGCATTTGGTCTTCCTAGTACAGCTATAGCTAAAGTATCTTCATCTATTTCTCTATCATCTACTGGAAACTTTTCAACAGCTAAATCAAGTAAGTCTCCAAGATTAACTTTATGTTCTGCAGAAATAGGTACTACGTCTTCAAACCCTAAAGCATAAAATTCAAATATAGCATCCTTTTCTTTAACATAGTTATCTATTTTATTAACTGCAACTATAACTTTTTTATTTACTTTTCTAAGTACACTAGCTATATCTTCATCTATAGCTGTTATACCTGCTTTTCCATCAACTAAGAATATTATTACATCTGCTTCATCTATAGCAACTCTTGCCTGATCTTTAATTTTTTGCATTATGAAGTCATTACTACGTGGTTCAAGTCCACCAGTATCAACTAACATAAATTTTTTCCCAGACCATTCAGTTTCACGATAAAGTCTATCTCTTGTTACACCTTCTTCATTTTTTACTATAGATAATCTATCTCCTATCAATTTATTAAATAAAGTAGATTTACCTACGTTCGGTCTACCAACTATTGCAACTATCAAAATTTTCCCCTCTTTCTAATTAAAGTTCTATTATTATTATCCCCTTAATTTCTTTTAATTTTTTTAAATTTTCATCACTTATACTTATTTTAAGTGATACTCTTTCATTGTATGTTTTCTCTATAATTTCTATATTATTTTTTTCTAAAAACATGTCCATTTCAGCTGATTTAGTATATTCATAATCTAAAAGTACTATACTTTTAGGTACATATTCTATTATTCCAGCCTCGATTATAGCTAACTTTGCACATTTTGCATAATTCCTAATAAGCCCACCTGCTCCAAGTTTTACACCACCAAAATATCTAGTAGATACTATTACTAAGTTTGAAACATCTAACCTGTTTATTATTTCAGCCATAGGTTTACCAGCTGTATTTAAAGGCTCACCATTATCATTAAATTTAAAATATTCCTGATTATTTTCCACTACCTTATATGCATAAACATTATGTGTAGCATCAAAATGTTTTTCACTTATTTTTTTAATAAACTTTTCTGCATCTAATACCGTATTAACAGGTTTAATATATCCTATAAATCTAGATTTTTTTTCTAAAAATTCTATACTAGTTTCTTTTTCTATAGTTTTCATACTACTCCAAATATTCTTAATATCATATTTGATAATTGTGGGAATATATTTAAAGACTTAATAAAGTATATTAAAAATATTATGATTAATATAGAATATCTTTGTAAATTTAACAATATTCTTCTTAAATCATTATCACCGTAAGAAAAAGCAATATAAAACATATCATAACCTGGAAGTGGTATAAAGTCAAATATGAAGAAGGCTAAAGCAACCATAAATATATTAGACATCAATATGTATATATTAAGTACGAATAGACTTATTGTTATATATGATAATAATTTAAGCATTAATGCTGAAAAAATTATAAGGATAATGTCTGATGCAAATCCTGCAATTCCTATATTTAATATAGCTCGTCTTCCATTTTTTAAACTTCCATAGTTTATATCTACACCATTACTTATATTAACAATTAAAGGTGAACCTATAACTATTAAGAAAAATGTAAAAGTAATGTCTCTAATATTAATATGATTAATTGGATTTAAACTCATGCTTTTAGAATATTTTAAATGTTTGTCTCCATAATAATATGCAACATATGATCTTAATACATCTTTGAAAGAACTAACAACGATAAATGCGACTAATAAGCTTATATATCTAATTAAAGTTGGATTATTCAAAAATGCATATGCTATACATAATACTATTATGGAAAATATTAATATACCGTTTTCCCTTTTCATTTTTCTAATGATGCTCCTATCAATAAATCTAATGTTTCTGAATATGAATATCCAAGACTTGCAGTAGATTTAGGTAATAACGAATTTTTAGTCATTCCAGGTAATGTATTAACTTCTAAGAAGTATACAACATTATCCATTATTAAATAATCTATTCTTGCAAATCCTTTACATTTTATTGCGTTATATGCTTTCAATGTAAATTCATTTATTTCTTTTTGAATTTTTTCTTCAAAAGTATAAACATATTCACGTGCTCCACCATTTTCATACTTTGATTTATAGTCAAAAAAAGTATCTTTTAATGGTTCTATTAAAACAGTTGGATATACTTTTCCATTTATTATAGGTACAGATATTTCCACACCTGTTATAACTCTTTCAATAACTACTTCATCATCTATTTTAAATACTTCATTTAATCCATATTCTAATTCTTCTTGATTAGTTGCAAAATATATCCCTATACTTGATCCACCTTTATTAGGTTTTAAAATAACCTTTTCACCTAAATTAAGTTTAGAAAATTCTACCTTTTCACCTTTTTTAACAGATATACCATCTATTACTCTAACTCCAGCATCTCTGACAACTGCTTTAGTAATATCCTTATCTATACATAAAGAACTTGTCATAATTCCAGGACCTGAATATGGTATATTTAATATTTCAAGTACAGATTGAACAGTACCATCTTCACCAAATTCACCATGTAAAGCAATATATGCAAATTCTATATCCATTCCTATAATTTTAAAAATATCTTCTTTTTTATCTAAAAGTATTTCAGTAACTTCATATTTATTTTTATCAAGATTTGAAGATATTTCACGTCCTGTATTAATAGATACTTCACGTTCTGATGAAATTCCTCCATAAATTACAGCAACCTTCATTATTTTACCACCTTTTTCATCGCATCTACTACAGATTGAAACACTTTCTTATTCTCATCATTTAAATTCATAAGAACTTCATGCATTTCAAGTATATATCTAGATTTATCATTCATATTATCATTTGTTTCTAAACTAATAGCTTCTAAACTTTCTGATTTTATTTCTTCTTCATTTATTATATCAATAAACTTTGTAATACCAGTTTGTTTTAAAAATCCTTTAGCTTCCTGACTAGGATTTAAAACTACAAGTTTTTTATTTTTCTTAGTTTTTAATTCTATAGCAATTTTAGCTATCATACCAAGAAAAGTTGAATCCATATATATAGTTTCAGACATTTCAAATGAAAGATCTACTATTTCATCAAAATTTAAATCTATAAAATCTGAAAGATTTTTAGAGTTTTTCATAGTAGCTTTACCCAATATTTTAAAAATATATCTTCCTTCTATATTAACGTATAAAAAATCATCCATTTTAATATACCTCACTTAAACTATTATATCTATATTTCTTACCACAAAAACTACATTCTATTTCTATAAATCCATCTTCTGTTATAATTTCATCAATTTCTTTTTCACTAATAGATGTAGTTAAGGCTCTTTTCATATATGTATCATTACAATCACACTCATAATTAACATCTGTAATTTCAAGTATTTTTATATCCTCTATCATAGGTAATTTATCATAAGGTAAGCCTTTATACTTATCTTCATTTTCAAATATTTCTATATCATTTTCAAATATTAAATGTGCTATTCTTTCAAGACTAAAATTATTATATAGCATATCTGTAATAGATGTTAATCTTGTAAGTTTATTACCTACAAAGTTTAATACTTCTTCATCTCCATCTGGTAATAGTTGTATTAATAAACCTGAACTTTTTGCAACACTCATATCCTCGTTATATTTAACAGAACATACTAATATACTCTTAGTTTGTTCTGATCTTTCAAAATATTCATTCATTGCAAGTTCTAATAAATTATCTTCTATAACAAATAAAGAAGTATATGGTGTTTTTAATCCATAATCTACCATAATTTGTAAAGTTGATCCATCCAAATTATATAATTCTTTTATCTTTTCTTTATTATCATTACTAATTGCCTTAATTAATTCTTCATGTTTTTCACTATCAACATCTACTTTAACTGCAACATTTGAATTTATTGTAGTTTTAGCTATAACATTTTTTAAAGCTCCTTTAGTTTTTAATGTAATACTTGATCTTGTATTACTTGATTTAATATCTTGTGCTAATATCGCAGCTAGAGTTGAAAGTTTTGCAACTCTTTCAGTATACATAACATCTAAATTAGTATGGTTTATAACCTCTTTTACTAAATTTGTTGTATCTAATATTTCAAATTTTAAACTTTTACTTACTCCACGTAATATCATTTTATTCTCCATTCACTTTATTCAAAGTAGAAAAATATGAACCAAACAATTCATCTATATTTTCTCTCCTTAAAAGTATCTTATTTTCCATATTTTCTTTAACTATTAAAAACTGACTTATATTAGTTTTAATAGGTATATTAGGATTTTTTAATATATCTAACAACACATCTTTAACTTTAACATCTTTTTCACCATTAAATGCTTTTCTAAACATTTCTTTATATGCCAAATCAAAGACCTTTTCAACATCAATATTATTTATTTTTACATTAACTACTAAAGTTCCATCTTCACGGTTTGTAGTATTTTGAACAGAATATTTCATATTTGCAAATAATGCTTCTAAAAATATTTTTTTAGATTCATTTTGATCTTTAAAATTAACTATATCTAATAACTCAGGATTAGATAAAGTTTTTTTAGCTTCTTCTATTTTTGATAACTTAATATCTTTTAAAAAAATATTTACAATTTTTTCTGGTTTTTGTCCACATGAAATAACCAGTAAAAATACACAAATTAAAAATATTACCCTCTTCATTTTCTATATCTCCCATCCAAAACATACTGTATTTATTATACAATATTTTATCTAGTTATGTAAAGTAAAAAGGACAAAAGTTAAATACCTTTGTCCACGAAATTATTCACCTAATACACTAATACGTTTCCCTATATTTTTACCGTTTACAGCTTCATCTACCATAGCCTTAGCATAATCTGCATAACTTATGTAGCTATCACCTTTTGAATTAACTGTAAATACTTCTCCTGCTAATATATATTTACCTGTTTTTTCTCCTTCAAAATCAAAATCTGCTGCAGGACTTACATATGTCCATTTAACATCATTTCTTTTTCTTAATTCATCAAGTGATCTACCCATAGCACTTGCAAGTGGTCTATATTCTTCTTCAAAATCATCAGCTTCAAATAAATGTTTAGTTAAAGTATCATCTAGATATAGACTTCCTGCTCCACCTACTACTAATAATCTTGTATTAGTTCCCGATAAAACATCAGATAAGTGTTTAAGTGTTTCAGAATGTAAATGTAATGTATCTTCTCTCCATGTTCCAAAAGCATTTATAACAACATCAAATTCTTTTAAATCTTCAGTGTTTAAATTCATTAAATCTTTTATAATATACTTAGATGCTGCCGTCTTATTTTCTTCTCTTACTATAGCTGTTACATCTAATCCTCTCTCTACTGCTTCTTTTACTATCAAACTTCCAGCTTTACCATTAGCTGCTATTACTCCTATTTTCATTAAATACCGCCTAAATTCTAATCACAAATATATATTAATATTTTTGTTGTAATGTCAATAGTTACAACAAAAAATATAGAAAATATAGTTAAATTATATCATCAACTATATCCTTTAAACTTATAGACTTCATTTTATCTTCCATAACTTTTTGAATTTGATAAAATTTTTCATCTAAAGTATTCTTAATATTTTTCCCTACTGGACATTCTGGATTAGGATTATCATGAAGATTAAATAGTCCTTCTTTTTTTATACAACTAACTGCCATATATACCTCATACATAGATATATCTTTAGCCTCTTTTAGAAGATGTGCTCCACCTGTTCCTCTATTTACCTTAACTATATTTGCTGATTTTAGTTGTTGTAGTATTTTACGAATTATAACAGGGTTTACCTGTATACTTTCTGCTAAATAATCACTAGTTACTTTATCTTTATCTTCATAAATCTCTATACATGTTAATATATGAAGAGCTATGCTATAACGAGTTGAAATCTGCATATATTCACTTCCTTTATTTTTAAAAGTATAAATAAGCTGGAATTACTTCCAGCTTTATATTAGAATGTTTGTCCAAATCCAAAGTTAAATTTACCTGTTGTTTTTTCACCTTTTGCAATATTCCATGCATAATCTAATCTTAATACTCCTATAGGTGTATTAATTCTTGCTCCAAGTCCTAAGTTATTAACAAACTTTAATTTTTTCTGAGAATCAACTATTTTTTCAGCTATACCACCATCATAGAATAATACACCTTGTAAATAGTCATTAAAGTATGTTCTATTTTCTGCTGTAAATGTAACTGCATATTTATTACCAGATACTGTACTTGGTAATCCTCTTAAAGTTACACCGTCTCCTACTATACTCATTTGACCAACTGGAGTATTAGCATGTGAGTAACTAGCAAGTAATCTATATGCCATAGAGTTCTTATCTTCATAAACGGGATGATAAGCTCTTAAATCAGCTGTTGTAGTTGCATATGCTCTAGTTTTTTGTTTTTCATACCCAATTACAGTTTCTTTACCATCTTTATTTTCTTTAATAGGTATAGGTTGTTTATTCTCATCAAATTTCAATGAATTTTCACGTAAGATATATCCACCTTCTACATAAAGATCTGCATAAAGTCCTTTTTTAGGTGTATTTCTATCATCACGAGTATCATATATTAAATCTGCTCCTATTGATGTTAAAGTATAGTCTTGATATACTCTTGCTTTTTCATCTTTAACCTTATTTTTAGAATAAACATTTAATAATCTTGGACTTACTGTTAGGTATAGATCATTAGTTAATCCTTTACCTATTTGACCATTAATACCAAATATATATTGTCTATCTGTTGGTTCAGTATAAGTACTTTCTTCTAATTTTTTAAGTGTTTCTTCTTTAGGATCTTTTTTGTAATCATCTAAATCTTTAACACTTATAGTAGTTTTTCTAAAGAAAATATTTCCTCCAGCAAGTATTCTAGCTGTACCTTGTATCCAAGGATCTTTAAATCCTAATGATAAGTTATAGTTTCCTTTAATACCTGCTTCTCCACTTAAATCAAAAACTTCTTCTCTACCTAAGAAATTAGAATCTGAAAGTTTAATACCTCCACTAAAACTATCTTCTGTAGAATATGAAATATTTCCATTTATAGCTGTTGTAGGTCTTTCTACTAACACGATTTTAACTGTTAATTGATCAGGGTGTTCTTGATCTTGTATCAATTCATGATTTATACTTGAGAATAATCCTGTTCTGAATAATTCAGAAAGAGTGTATTCTAATTCTTTTTGATTAAGAACTTGTCCTTCTCTTAAATAAGTATTTCTCTTTAATACAAAATCCTGAGTCTTTAACTTATAGTCTGACTCATTTATTCTTTGCCCTTCTTTTACAGCACCTTTTTTCTCATAAATTACTTTGGCTACTTTACCTTCAATAATTTCAATATTAACAGCACCATTTTCAGTTACTGAAACATTAGAAAATCCTGTCCATAAATATCCATTTTCTGAATATACTTTTAATATATTTGAAGTATCTGGTGATAATAAATTAGTATTTAAAACATCACCTACTTTTAATCCACTTATTTTTTTTAAGTCTTCTTCACTAAGTAAAGTTGATCCTTTAATAGAAACAGATGTAATAGTCGGATTTTCAACAACATTAAATTCTAAATCTATACTTTTTTCATCTGCACTTCTATATACTTGTGTTGAAACTGAGCTAAAGTATCCTGTAGACATTATTAAACTTTCAAGAACTTTTGCTTCATAAGGAGAAAAATTATCTCCTTTTTTAAGTCCACTTTTTTCTATTAATTCATTTAAGTTTTGTTTAGTTCCTTTTATATTTATATTATTTATTACAAATTCAGTTTTTTGTTTTAATTTTTCTATTTCTAAATGATTTTGGTAAACTGCTCCTGCATTAGGAAATTCATCTACTACTAATTTTAATTTAACTTCTTCTCCAACTTGAGTAGGATATACATTAACATTTTGTATTAATCCACTTCTTAATAAAGATAGATATATATCATTGGATACTTTATTAGTATATTCTTTACCAACCTCAACTGGTAACATTTCCTTTACCACATTTTCAGGTAATTGTTTTAAGTTACTTATTTCTATATCTGTTATTTTAGGTGTTGCAGCTGTAATAGTACCTAAAGCTATTAAAGCCAACATTATTTTATTTTTCATTACTACCTCCTAATTTTAATTATATCACATCTGTAAAATTATTTCTACTTTTTAAGTTCTGTTTTTTTTCTAAATATATTCACAATATCTTCATACATTTCTTGGAAATAGTTAAATTTATTTGAATACTGTAGCCCTGTATAAAATACAGCACTATTTTTATTTTCTACTGAAGTCTTAACTCCAAATGTAGTTGATATACTCTTTCTTAAGTTATAGTTTAACCAAAGATTATATCTTAATCTATCTTTAGATGAAGCAGAAATAGGGAATTTAAGCTCTGCATTCCAGAATAAATCAGAAAAATCAAGAACATTATTTTGTATATATAAAGTTGTGATGGTATTATTAATTATATCATCTACATTCTTAGACTCATTAGAATTAAAGTTTGTAGTTATTTTAAATTCATTAATACCTAATGTAGAACTAACTTTATTAGTTATAGAAGATAACAATACATTATTTAATGTTGTTTCTAATGCTTTTCCTAAAATATTAGTTGCTTTAAGTTTATTAAGATTGAAAACTCCACCTGTTTCATCAAATGCAAGTAATCCTAATATCTCATTTCTATCTTTATTTTCTGATGATGAAAGCGTTAAACTTGTCCCACTTAATTTTCCATTAAGTCCTATAGTTATTTCATCTCCACTTATATCTGTAACAGCCTTAAATGTTATATCCGGATTTATAGTTCCATTATTTTTAATTATTCCTTCAACAACTCTAAATTCATGTCCATTTAATATAAAACTTCCATTATTTATATTAAGATCCGATTCTAAATTAATATTACCATTTTCTATTACAAGTTTTGATGTTCCATATACATCTCCATTTATTTTTTTAACTACACTAAATGCAGATGGTACATTTAATTTAACATATTTTTCTGTTTCTAATGTTAAGTCAAATATATATTGTTTTAACATATTTTGTAATATTTGGTTTTTTACTTCTGTAATATAGTTTGTTATTCTGTTACTTTCAGAATTTTTATTTCCAAATGAAGGAATTGAATAAATTTCTCCTTCATTTATTATAACATTACCTCTAACCACATTATCTCTTGCAACCATATCTGATGTAAGTTTAATCATTATATCATTTCCATAATTTATTCTTACATTATTTAGATTAGCTTCAAGATCTATAGGTTTAAGTATAATATTCTTAGTTTTTATAAAATCTTGAGGTATTTCTGGAAGTTCTATTCTACCTTTTATATCTGCACTTCCATCATTTATTTCTCCTCTAAACTCGTCTATTTCAATTCTATTATTATTCAAATTAATTTTTGAATATATATTATTTAAACTAAATTTCTTATCTTTAGTCAGTATAGATAAATTATCTGCATTTACATTTCCTTCAAATTTATTCTTTGATGTATATAAATTTAAATTAATTTTTCCTCCTGATTTTTCTATTTTATCACTTATTTCTAAGAATTTTAAGTTAAAATCATTAGCAATTAATCTGAAATTGTAGTCAGTTAATAGATAATCCATATATCCATCTACTAAGAATGGATTACTTTCATATTCAAAGTATATATCAGGAATATTTATTCCCTCGTTATTACCTTGGACATCTATATCTATATTACTAACTTTAAAATCATTTAAAATAAGCTCATCTGAATCTATCTTTATAGATCCAAATATATCTTCATTATTATATCTTATTATACTATCTAATTTCAACTTACCAGAATATTTTTTATTATCTAAAAATTCTATCTTAGATAAATCTATTTCTTTGTCATAAACTTCATAATTAATGTCTAAATTACTAAGATCATGTTCTCCCTTATATGAGAATATACTTTCATCTTTTGAATTTTTAACTTCAAAGTCTTTTATATTTAAAATTCCAGTTTTAGTTAAATTTGTTAATTTACCATCTTTATAGTTTAAGTCTAGGAAAACTTTTGGTACTTTAACTTCTTTATAGCTTAAATCTTTAATTTCAACTTTACCATCTAAATTAACTTTCTCTAAATTTCCTTTAATATTAATATCAGTAGTAATATTTAAATTTAAATCATTAAGTTTAATTATATCTTTAATATCATCTTCTGTAGCTTTTAAATTAAAATCAAAATTTTGAGTATTAATATTAAAATCTCCAGTTAAATTATAGTCCCTTAAACTAAAGTTTTCTATATTTATAATACTATTTTCTATATTAGAATCAAATTTAAGTTTACCTACTTCTTTACTTGATATCATTAAAGGTGATTCATCTATACTTAAATCTCCTTTTAAATTATCAATGGGTCCTTCTAATTCTAAATTCATATTATTAACAACTAAATTAGTATCTAAAGAGCTTGTATCATATACTGTATATGCATTTAAATTAGCTTTTAAATTAACATTTTTATCTTTAATTGTATAATCAGCTACAGCTTTTAGTTTATCATTACCGAAATTATATACATCTACCTTATCTTTAGTTACCTTAATTTTGGACTTAATATTATCAAATCTTTGATATTTAACCCATAACTCATCCATTGATAAATCAATATCTGCATCAAGATCAAATAAATTATTTATATTAACATCTGCTTTAAGGTTTTCATATCCTAAACCATTTCCAAATTCACCATATTCACTTTGTGATTCAAGATTTGCACTAACATTAGTCCCTTTTCCTCTAACCTTAGTTTTAAAGTCTAAAATAGCTTTATTTTCTTCAACCTTAGTTTTATTTAACATATCTACATTAGAAAGTAATAACCCTACATTAATTCCTTTTGCATCTATATCATAATTATGTTCTAAATCTCTATTAGTATTTCCACTTAAGTTAATAAGTCCACCTGCTGATTTTATTATAGCTTTAACATTATATCCACTATCATCTATAAATATCTGTGATTTTAAATCATCAAAATATTTTTTTTCTTTCATACTAGCGTTTATATTTATGTTTCCTGAACTTAAACTATTATTTTTAGTGTTAAATACTAAATTATTCACATCTGGTTTAATATCAAATTTAAGATCACCATAATTTATAGATAAATCATCTGATGTTTTAGCACTTAAATATATATTACTTCCTTCATTTTTACCATCTAAATGTAAATTTATATCTTGTTTTTCACTGCTTATATCATCTAATCCCTTTATATCAAAACCTTTAATAAAATCTACTATATCAAAATTATTTGTTCTTATATCATAACTATGTATAAAATCATTAGTAGTATGTCCTTTAATAATCATATTACCATCATTTTTAGAAAGTTCTGAATTTATGTAATATGTATTATTCTTTAATTCAAAATTTACTTTTAAATTTTCAAAATATTTAGCATTTGGCATAGATGCTTTAGTATTTAATTTAATATCTGAAATTTTATTTTTATCTGTATTATATAGAGCACTTACATTTATTTCATTAATATCTATATTATTTGCATCATATAAAACATGTGCTTTACTATTAGTATTTAATAATAAATTAATATCATTTTTTCCTTTATTAATTGTTAGATTAGCACCTACATTTAAATTACTAACAGATAATTTATCAGGTTTATTTATACCAATATCATTTAAATATGAATTAACATCAAAATTATTTGTTTTTAAATTAAAGTTATTATTTATACCGGCAAAATCAACACTTCCATTTTTATATGTAATATTTCCTTTAGAATACACATTATTATTCTTAACATCTAAATTTGCATTCAATTTATCAAAATATTTAACATTATTTAAACTACTATTAACTTTAACATTTCCTGATAAAACTTTCATATTTTTAATATCATAAACTAATTTATTCGTATTTAGATTTAAATTAACATCAAAATCATTATATTTTATATTCAACATTTCTTTAGTTTTAGTATCTAAAGTTAAAATATTTTTTTCTAGATCTACATTAGATAAAATATCTATTTTAGAATTTTGTGCTTTAATATCAACCTTCTTATTTTCCTTAATATTAATTTTACCTTTAATTGTATCAAGGTTTATAAAGTTTGATTTGTTATATACATTAAAACTTGCATCACCATTAAATGTTTTAATATCATATTTAAAGTCTATATTAACATCTGCATTTATACTATTTTTACCTAAATTTTTATATATCCCAAAATTATTAGTATTCAGTTTAATAATATTGGGTTTTTCAAGTCCTAGTGTAATATTAGGATTAAGTATATCTATTCCTTTAAAATCTAAATATTTAGTTTTTACATTACCACTAAATTTATTTAAAGTATATCCATTATTTGATATATTAATTCCTACTTTTAAATCACTATTTATATTATCTGATTTTAAATTACCTAAATTAAATTTATTTATCAAGCTATATTTATTAAGAGTTGTATACTTAACATCATTTAATTTCATATCTAAATCAAGTTGATTTTTTTCCATATCAAATATTAAATCTAAATCCATATTTCCATCATCAACTTTATTATTTATTGCCTTCATATTAATCTTATATTTATCAAAATTAATATCTACTTGTACATCTTTTAAGGTGTCATAAAAATCAGTATACCTTACATTAGATTTAGTTATCTTAAGATTACCATCAAATTCTATTTTATCATCATCATTAAATGAAAATCCAAAATTACCATTTAATTTCCCTTTTTCATATTTAATAATATTTTGTAAAGGTTCAACATACTGAGCTAGATTATTATTAATATCAAAATTATCAAACTTATAGTACATAGATAATCTATCTTTTTCACTAAATTCTCTTGAATTTAATGAAAACATATCAAAAATATCTGACTTTTTATTATATTTTTTCATAAGTATTTTTAAATCTAGCTTTTCTTTTTCTTTACTATATTCTCCTATAGAATCAGCACTAACAGATAGATCTAAAGTATTTTGTAAATTATTAATCATATACCCATTAACATTTGTAAAATCTTTTTCTATAGTTTCTTTAAATGAATTATCTATATATTTTAAATTAATATTCTTTAAAATCATTTTACCTAACATTGAACTCTTTTTATAGTTCACCACATCGCTAGGTTTTAAAATATTCATCAAACTAATTTTATCTTTATTTCTTTCAAATCTAATAAATCCATCTTCAACAACTAAATTTTTAATTCTAGTAGGAGCCATTAAATTTATATCCACTATTATTTTCTTAGCTTTTATGGCCTCTTCTTTATTTTGAAGTTTAAGATCTATATCTGTTATTTCAAGCTGAGAAAATCTTTTAAATTTAACATCTGAAAAGTCTATATTAATCCCCACTACGTTATTTAATATATATTTTAAGTGCGTATTAAAAATATCACTATTTACATATGCATTTGCTGTAATTGCAAATAATGTTATAGGTAACAAAACTTTTAAACTACGCTTAACATTTTTATTTAACATAGACTCTTCTCCTTTCTAAAGTGGTTTTTTACTAGGTACACCTACCATTCTAGGGTAGATATTATTAGTTTTTTTATTTTTAATTATTTCTAAAATTATTCTCTCATCATTTGAAAGTGGTAAATTAAATTTATATATTTTTTTTACTTCACTAGATAAAAGTTTAAGAGCATTTTCTGATTCTTCTAACTCATTTAAATTTAATTTTTGAGGTAAGAACCTACCACCTATTTTAATAAATGGTATCAAATACTCTAATATTATTCTTAAATTTGCAACTCCTCTACAAAGAGCTAAATCAAATTTCTCTCTATTATTTTTTATTAATTCTTCTGCTCTTAAAGTACTAGTTTTAACATTTTTTAAATTTAATTCTTGTATAACCTCATCTAAAAAAGCTACTTTCTTCTTAACAGAATCAACTAATAGAAAATTTTTTTCTGGATAATATATTGCAAGAACAAGTCCTGGAAATCCAGCACCTGTTCCTAAATCAATAATATGTTCTTCATCATTATTTATTACTTTGGTTAATAATAAGGAATCGATGAAATGTTTTTCTACTATACCTTCTTCATCTCTTATAGCAGTTAGATTCATAACCTTATTTTTCTCTACCAACATTTTTAAATATTTTGATAAATTATCTAAAGTTTCTTCACTAATTTCAACATTTATCATTTTACTTAATTCTTTAATTCTCTTTTTCACTAATAATTCCTTCTTTTTGATTGTAGTATTTTTGAATAAAATCTTTAACTCTATTTCCAGCCTCTAATGATCCAAACCCTCCATTTTCAACTAAAGCTACAAAAGCAATTTCTGGATTATTACTTGGGAAATATCCTGCCATCCATGAGTGATCCATACCACCAGAATTTTGTGCAGTCCCAGTTTTTGCTGAAACTTCAACTGGAAGAGTTGCTAAGTTTTTAGCTGTACCATTTGTAACAACCATACGAAGACCTCTTTTAATTGCAGTTATTGTAGAATCTTTTATATTTAAATTTCTTAAAACTTCTGCTTGAGTTATAGTTTTATTACCATTTTGATCTTCAAAATACTGAATAAATGTAGGCTTAAGCATAACACCATTATTAGCTATTGCTTGATACATCATTAAAACCTGTATAGGTGTCATTAACATATACCCTTGTCCTATAGACATATTTATTAAATCTCCTGGCAACCATTTTTGACTTCTTTTATCTTTAAATTTCTTAGCCTTCCATTCTGGAGTTGGTAATACTCCACTTTGTTCACCCGGTATATCTATATTAGTTAATTCTCCTATACCAAAGTTTTTTGCAATATTAAAATAATCTTCTCTATTAATCTTTAATATATTCATATAGTAATAAGTATTTACAGATTCAGCTAATGATTTATAGAAGTCTGTAAATCCATGTCCTGATCTATGTGAATCTCTAAAAGTAACATTAGAATATTTAAATTCTCCTGTAGAATATATTCCAGCAGTTGGAGAAATTCCACTTTCAAGTATAGCTGCTCCACTTGCAACCTTAGCAGTAGAACCTGGTGGGAATAAACCAGCTATTCCTCTATTTAAAAGAGGTCTACTTTTAGAATTTAATAATCCATCCCAAGTTTCTTTACTTATTCTAGAACTTAGAACATTTAAATCTATTTCTGGATAACTAACATAAGTTATTATTTTACCTGTTTTAATATCAACGGCTATAAAGGCACCTATTTCACCTCTAAATTTATCAGTCATATATTTTTGTAATTCATAATCAAGAGATAAATATATATTTTCCCCAGAAACTGGTTTATGTTCATCTAATCTATTTAATACATTTCCTCTTGCATCTACTTCAACATATTCCTTACCTGATTCACCTTTAACAACCATATCATAATATTTTTCTATTCCATCTTTTCCTATAAGGTCATTTTTTTCATATCCCTTATCCTTTAAATCATCATACTCTTTTTGACTTATTAATTTAACATTACCTATAACATGAGAAGCTATTTCATTTTTAGGATAATATCTTTTATTATACTCTATTATATCTACCCTATTATTATTCAATTTTTCAACACTAGCTAATGCTACATTAGGATCTAAATCTTCAGCGATTATAATTGACTTATCAAATCCTTCAGGTAGTATTTTATAAAAGATATTTACAACATCATTATATTCTTGGTTAGAAATTGATATCATATCTAATATATCTTTGTACAAAGTAATAAGCTTTTTCTTAGTTTTTTGACTCTTACCTTCAAGTATCTTATCTATCTGGCTATCAGATTTATTATACATTTCTTTTAGTAATTTTACTTCTTCTTCTGATATATTTTGACTTTCCTTATGAACTAAATAATATCCAGTAGAATTCTGAGCTAAAACTTCACCATTTCTATCATAAATCTTCCCTCTAACTGATTTAATAACATTTGTTCTTAAACTATTTCTTTCAGATTTAGTTGCATATTCTTTTCCATTTAGTACTTGTAAATAGTAAAGTCTTAATACTAATATTGAAAAAATTAATGAAAGTATGATGATAAAAAGAGGGACTCTTTTATTTATATCCTCTTTATCAAGTGCTCTCATAACAAACTATATACTTCCATAAAATTCATCTATTTGGTAATATTCTCTAGCTTTTTGTGTAAATACACTTACCAATATATCTCCACCATCAATTAATACCCAATTGGCTTCTTCTAACCCTTCTATTCCCTTTACAATTTCCATTCCTTTTTTTAATTCTTGAACTATTGCATCAACATTTCTAGTTGAACTACCTGTACATAAAATTGAATAATCAAAAAATAGAGATTTTCCTTTTAAGTCATATACTTTTATGTCTTTACCCTTTTTATCTTCTATTATATCTATAATATTTTGAATTTCTTTTTCCATACCTCTCCTTATTTAGTTGTGATAACTATCTTATTATTTAATGTTTCATCTACTACAAGATTTGCATCAGGAATTAAAGATTTTAACGCTCTAGCTATATACATATCTTCTGAATTATACATTATACTAGTCTCATCTTTAATATCTTGATTATTGTATTTAGTTTCTTTTTTAGAATTTAAAGTATATCCTGCTAATGTTTTAGATATTTCTTCATTACCTGATTTTGATAATATTTCTATATTAAATACTACTTTTGCATCATCTCCTGTAATTATTACAGCATCTGTTTCAGGTTTTAAAGTATCATCTTTAAGTACTTTAACATATTTTAATCCTAAATCAGCTATTATTTTTTGAATTTCAACATCTGTTAATTTATGATTTATTATATAGCTGAAATTTTCAGATTTAGAATTATTTTCTGATGTATATTCTACACCTAAATCAGCTTTCAATTTTTCTCCTACAGTTCTTGCATATCCTGCTTTACCATTAGCATTTAAAATAGCTATTTTCTTACCAGTTAAGTTAGCTTCATTATTTTCTACTATTTCTGTATTTTCTTTAGTTATATCTTGTGTTATTAATAACTCTGGATTTTTATTAGATAAATCTTGTGCTAATTTATAGCTATCTATAATATTTTTATCTCCAAGTGATAATACTGGCATATCTATATACATTTCTGGAGTAGCTCCATTTTCAATACCATTAAATCCGTGTGGAAAATATTTCTTTAAATCTACTAAGAAATCGTCTTCTTGATTTGAAATTTTAGAATTAAAGTAATCTCCAACTTTTTTATCTTTAGTAATATATGTATCATCTGTTAATTTTATTACAGTTGTATTATATACTAAATAATATGCTCCATCTGCTTTTATTACCTTATTTCCTTCTATTTCTTTATTACTAGATACACCACATGATGCAATTAGTAATACAGTTAATAATGTTATTATTTTTTTTTTCATTTTTACCACCTTATATTAAATTTGAAATTGTAGAAACAACAGAAATTGCTGCTGTTTCAGCTCTTAATATTCTATTTCCTAAACTTATTTCTATAGCATTTTTAGACTTTAAATATTCTATTTCATCTATACTAAAGCCACCTTCTGGTCCTATTATACAAAGTATATTTTTAATATCTTTATTAATAATATCTTTTAACTTAACAGAAGATATACTATTCTCATAAGCGTATATTATTATATCATAATTTTCATATTTTAATCTTTTAATTTCATTAATTAATTCTACATTTGTTCTTTTAATAGCTCTACACTGTTTCATACTTTCTTTAACTATGGTATCCCATTTTTCTTTTTTTTCATCTATTCTAACAACTACTCTTTCAGTTTTTAAAGGAATAATATTTCTTACTCCTAATTCTGTTAATTTCTGTATAAGTAATTTCATTTTTTCATTTTTAAGTATACCTATAGCTAAATCTATATTTACATCAAGTGAATATTTATCTTCATTTTTTTCTATGATTTTAAGAATAACTTCACTTTTACTTATTTGATCTATTTCTGTTATATATTCATAATTATAGTCTATTGCACGAATTTTATCTCCAATTTTATATCTATATACATTAACTAAATGCTTTATTTCATTTTTATCATTTATTTCTATATATTTATCATATACCTTATCTGCAATTACTGTTAACATAATTCCTCTTATCTTTTTAAATTTTCAAGTCCTAAATGCTTATATGCAAGATCTGTAACTTCTCTTCCACGCATTCCTACTTTTAATAAACCTAATTGTATTAAATATGGTTCATATACTTCTTCTAAAGTTCTTCTATCCTCACTTAGATTAGTTGCAAGAGTTTCTATACCTACAGGTCCTCCTGAATAGTTTTGAATTATAGAAAGAAGTAAATTTCTATCCATATCATCAAGTCCTTTATCATCAACCTTTAAAACTCTTATAACCTCATTCATTACACTTTCATCAACTATACCATTACCATTTACAGTAGCATAATCTCTTGCTCTTTTCAACATTCTATTTGCAAGCCTTGGAGTTTGTCTACTTCTAACCGCAATATCTCTTAAAGATTTTTCAGTACATTTAATTTCCAAAATACTAGCTGATCTTTCTATAATCTTTACTAATTGATCTGTTGTATAGAAAACCATTCTATATTGTATACCAAATCTATCTTTAAAAGGTTTTGATAGTTTCCCAGCTTGAGTTGTAGCACCTATTAATGTAAATTTTTTAAGTTCTACCCTATAACTTGTAGCACCATGACCTTTCCCTATCATTATATCTACCTTAAAATCTTCCATAGCCGAATAAAGTATTTCTTCAATATTTGTACTTAGTCTATGAATTTCATCTATAAATAGTATATCTCCATCTTCAAGAGTAGTTAAAATTGATACTAAGTCTCCAGCTTTTTCAAGAACAGGCCCTGATGTTATTTTAATATTAGTTCCCATTTCATTTGCTATAACTGATGCCATAGTAGTTTTACCTAATCCTGGTGGGCCAAATAACAGTATATGATCTAAAGATTCATTTCTAATTTTAGCCGCTTTTATCGATATTTCTAATGTTTCTTTCAAATCATCTTGACCTATATATTCTGAAAAATAATGAGGTCTTAAGTTATTAGTTTCCTGTAGATTTTCAAAATCTTCTAACATTTCACCTAAATCTAAAAATCTTTCTTCCACAAGAGCCTCCCTATTCTAACTCTAATTCAATAATATTGTTATAAACCTCGGAATTATTTTCTGAAGTTATGAACTTACCTTTTTCTAAGATTCCTACTTCAGCAAGTCTTGAATTACCATAATTTACTAGTTCCGATTTAAACTCTTCCAATTTTTCTAAATCACTATTTTTTTCTATAAAAATATTACTTATCAAGTCATTTTTTTTAGAAACTTCCAAAATATTTTCTTTTATTTTCTGTTCTAAGTTTTTTGAAAAATTATTAATTAATAATTTAGACAATTTTTTATCATCATATTCAAAATTTTCTAAAATATTAATAGGAGATAAAACATGCTTTATCTCTAAGTCATTGTAGTTTATAGTATTATTATTAAACCCTGATATATCTATTATTAAATCAGTCTTTTTTATACTTGGAGAATAATCTTCAATATCTATTCCTTCTAAATATTCTCCATATTTTTCTATTATTTCTCTATCTTCATATATATTTATTTTTCTATTAATATCTACTGGAGAAGATATTACTCCAAGTAACATTAATATTATATACATTTTTTTCATATCTTCTCCTCCTTTCGATATTATACTTCTATTAAATCATTTAATTTACTTACTATTTTATCTACTAATGCAAGTCTATTATTTTTTATTTTTTCATCACTTACATTAATTATTACTTTTTCAAAGAAATTATTTATTATATCATTATGTTCTATTAATAAATCAATATCTTCAAAATTAGAACTTAATTTTTCACTTAAACTATATAGTTCTTTTTCTTCTTCTGTTTCAAATAAGTTTGTATCTACTTCCTTATTATCACCTTTTGAAATATTTTTAAGTCTTTTAACAAGATTAATCAATAATTCAAATTCAGGTTTAAGTGATAAGTGTTGTAATTTTTCAACTCTTTTAACTAAATCCATAATTCTTGTTTCTTTATTTATTTGGTAAGAAATTATACTCTTAGAATAAGTATTAGCAAGTATAGCTTCTATTCTTTGTCTAAAGAAATCTTTAATATTTTCTAATGCTTTATCATTTAAAACTTTTTTATCTTCACTAAATATTTCAAATGTTTTGTTAATTAATTCAACATAATCTATATTTAATTTAGAATTTATAGCTGTAAGTATTATACCTTGAGTAGCACGTCTTAATGCATAAGGATCTTTAGAACTTGTAGGTATTAAACCAACACTAAAACATCCAACTAAAGTATCTATTTTATCTGCTATAGATGCTATAGTTCCTTCTATTGTGCTTGGTAATATATCCCCGTTATATCTAGGTAAATAGTGTTCAAATATACCTTTTGCTACATCTTTATTTTCCCCAGCTTTTTCTGCATAAACTGAACCCATAAATCCTTGTAACTTAGTAAATTCTTTTTCACTAATTACATTAGAAACTAAATCTGCTTTTGCTAAATATACAGTTCTTAATATATTTTCACTATTAGAAAGACTTAAATCATCTATTAAATATTTTGCAATTTTTGTACTTCTTTCTATTTTATCAAATATAGTTCCCATATCTTTTTGGAAAGTTACTAATTTTAATTTTTCAACATTACTATCAAGACTAACTTTTAAATCTTCATCAAAGAAGAATTTAGCATCTGCTAATCTAGGTTCTATAACTTTTTCATTTCCTTTTTTAACAAGTTCTGAATATTCAGGTGCATTTCTTATTAATACAAATTTATTAGTAAGTTTACCTTGACTATCACGAACTGGGAAATATCTTTGATGAGTTTCCATAGTGATAGTTATAATATCTTCTGGTAATTCAAGGTAATCTTTATTAAATTCACCCTTAATAGCATAAGGATATTCAACTAAGTTATATACCTCATCTAATAGATAATTATTAACTACTACATTATCACCATCATTTTCACAATTTGATTTTATACTTTCTAAAAGCATAGATTTACGAAGCTCAGGATTTACTACAACAAATTCTTTAAGTAATTTTTCTTCATAAGATCTTGAATCATCTATTAATAATTCCTGATTTCCATAAATTCTCATACCACGACTAATATTTGATGCTTTAATTCCTTCAAAACTAAAATCAACAACTTCATCATCAACTGTTGCAAGTATCCATTTTATAGGTCTTGCAAATCTAAATGTATTATTTCCCCATTTCATATTACTATCAAATTCAAAAGATCTAATAACTTTATCTAAAATATTTGGTAAAACTTTTTTTGTTTCTATACCTTTTATAAATCTTTCAGTATATATGTATTCACCTTTATCAGATTTTTCAATTTTAATATCTTCTTCAGATAATCCTTGTGATTTTAAAAATCCAAGTGCTGCTTGAGTAAGTTTACCATCTTTATATGCTACAGTTATTGAAGGTCCTAATTTTTTTTCATATAAATCTTCTTGTATTTCAGATAAATTTTCTATATATACTGCCATTCTTCTTGGAGAATTATATGCTTTTAATCCATCAAATTTTATTCTTTCTTTAGCAAGTTCATTACTTAAGATATTAGATAAATCCTCACTTGATTTTTTTACGTATCTTGAAGGTAGTTCTTCAACCCCTATTTCAAAAAGAAATCTCATTAGTTTTTACCTCCTTTTTTCAATAATGGATGTCCTAAATTAGCTCTTGCTTCAACAAAAATTTCAGCACATTTTTTTGCAAGTTCCCTAACTCTAAGTATATACGACATACGTTCTGTTGTACTTATAGCCCCACGTGCATCAAGATTATTAAAAGTATGTGAACATTTTAATACATAATCATAAGCAGGTAATACTAATTTATGTTTTAAACAATTATTCGCTTCTTTTTCATAAATATCAAATAAGTTAAAGTTCATGTCTATATCACTTACTTCAAAACTATATTTACTCATTTCATATTCATATTGGAAACGTCTTTCTCCATATTTAACACCCTCTGACCAATCAAGATCATAGACATTATCTTTATTTTGAAGATAAAGTGCTATTCTTTCAAGACCATAAGTTATTTCAGAAGGAACTATTTCAACTTCTATTCCTCCTACTTGTTGGAAGTATGTAAATTGAGTTATTTCCATACCATCTAACCACACTTCCCAACCAAGTCCCCAAGCACCTAGTGTAGGTGATTCCCAGTTATCTTCAACAAATCTTATATCATGATTTTTAACATCTATACCCAATGCTTCTAAACTTTTTAAGTATAGTTCTTGAATGTTATCTGGTGATGGTTTCATAATAACCTGGAATTGATGATGTTGATAAACTCTATTAGGGTTTTTACCATATCTACCAT
Source organism: Pseudostreptobacillus hongkongensis (assembly GCF_001559795.1). Lineage (NCBI taxonomy): Bacteria > Fusobacteriati > Fusobacteriota > Fusobacteriia > Fusobacteriales > Leptotrichiaceae > Pseudostreptobacillus > Pseudostreptobacillus hongkongensis. The sequence continues at coordinate 24,018 of NZ_LOHY01000075.1, forward strand.
CTTTCGGTCTTCTAGAAGGTTCAACATAAGCAATATTCCATGGTTCAGGACCAAGTGACATTAAAAAGGTATCAGGATTAAAAGTTCCTGCACCTGTTTCAACATCATAAGGATTACCTATTATACAACCTTGTTTACTCCAATATTTTTGTAACGTTAGTATTATATCTTGAAAATACATATTGGTCTCCTTTTATTTTTTCTTAAAATATTCTCTGATAGATACATAAATTAATATATATATTCCTATATGTATCCACATATCTGCAACATTAAATATGAATCCCCATATACCTCTAAAGTCTATCATATCTATAACAAACCCTCTAAAATATCTATCTAACATATTACCAGTTGCACCTGCTGCTATAAATACTATAGCAACTTTATTTATATATTTTGTTTTTAAAAAATTATTCCATTCAGTATAAAGTAAATAAGCAATTAAAATAGTACTTACTACAGTAAATACAAGTATATTACCTTGAAATAAACCAAATATTCCACCATGATTTTCTATATATGTTAATTTAAAAAATTCACCTATAACATCTATAAAATATCCTATATTACCATTTGATAATACAAACATTATTTGTTTAGTTATTTGATCTAAAAATACAAGGAATACATATAGTATTATTAATAAAGCATACATTAATTATTCTCCTTAATCATTCTTAATACTTTTGCATCTCTTAATGTTACATCTGGAAATTCTGAATCTTGTCCAATTTCTAAGCTATATTTCCAACATCTTTCACATTTTTTACCTAAAGCTTTAACTACTTTAACTTTTATTCCTTCAATATCAGTATCTTCAAGATCACTAGCATCTGTAAATTCTACTTGAGATACTAAGAATATATCTGATATATCCCATTCACTATATCCTTTAACAAATTCATAATTGCTATTTGATATATTTATTAATACTCTTGCATCAAGTGATAAACCAATTAATCCATTTTGTCTTTCACTTTCTATTTTCTTATTAACTTCTTTTCTTAATTCATAAAGTTTAGACCATTTTGAAGCTAATTCTTCATTTACATATTCAGGTTTTTCTTGTATCCAAGAAGCTAAATGAACACTTTCTTCTTTATTTTCATAATCTAATCTTTCCCAAATTTCCTCAGCTGTAAATGATAATATTGGCGAAATTACTCTTACTAATACATCTAACATTTCACTAAGTACTGTTTGAGCTGATCTTCTTTCAACAGATGTTTTATATTCGCAATATAGTCTATCTTTTATTATATCTAAATAAAATGATGACATATCTACTGAACAGAAGTATAAGATTTCTTGTAACAATGAATAAAATTCATAGTTTTCATAATGTTTTTTAGTAGTTTCTTTTAATTTTTCAAGTCTATGAAGTGCCCATTTATCTATTTCTAACATATCCTTATATTCTACTTTATCTGAATTTCTATTAAAGTCATGTATATTTCCTAATAGATATCTTATAGTATTTCTTATCTTTCTATATGAATCACTCATTTGTTGAATTATATTATCAGAAAGTCTTACATCTTCTCTATAATCAACTGAAGCTGCCCATAATCTTAATATATCTGCTCCATGTACATCTATTATATCTTTAGGCCCTATAGTATTTCCTATAGACTTAGACATTTTTCTTCCTTGTCCATCCATAACAAATCCATGAGTTAAGATTTTTTTGTATGGTGCATCAAATGTTGAAGCAACAGATGTAAGTAATGATGATTGGAACCACCCTCTATGTTGATCTGATCCTTCTAAGTATAGATCAACAGGTCTTTGATATCCTCTTTCAACGACTACTGATCTATGAGAAACTCCTGAATCAAACCATACATCTAATATACTTTGTTCTTTTCTTATTTCTATATCTTTAAGATTGAATTTATTAATTAATTCCTCACCTATTATTTCACGTGCAGAATATTTCCACCATATATTAGTACCTTCTTTTGAAACTAAATCTATAACTCTTTCCATTATTTCATGTTCATATATTACTTCATTAGTCTTTTCATTGTAGAATATAGGGATAGGGACTCCCCAAACTCTTTGTCTTGATATAGTCCAATCTGGTCTATTTTCCATCATAGATGTTATTCTATTTCTTCCCCAAGTTGGAACAAATTCAACATCTAGTAGTTTCTTTAAAGCATTTTCTCTAACTTCACCATCAACTTTTATAAACCATTGTTCAGTTGCTCTGAATATTACAGGTTTTTTACTTCTCCAATCATGTGGATATGAGTGTCTTATAACCCTAGTTGAAAGCAGGTTTCCTTTATTAGTTAAATCTTCCATTATTGCTTTATTAGCTTTTTTATAGAATAATCCTTCATAACCAGGAGCTTCACTTGTCATATGTCCTTTATTATCAACTGGAGATAATATTCCTATATTATATTTCTGTGCAGCTATAAAGTCATCTGCTCCGTGTCCTGGTGCAGTATGTACACATCCTGTACCTGCATCAAGAGTAACATGATCTCCTAATATTACTATAGATTCTCTAAAGTATAAAGGATGTGTGTATTTTATGTATTCTAAATCTTTACCTATAAATTCTTTTATCAATTCGTATTCAAATACTCCCATATCAGCAAATGCTTTATCTGCTAACTCTTTTGCAAGTATTAAATTACCTTTTTCTGTTTTATATACTCCATATACAAACTCTTCATTTAAACATATAGCAAGGTTTGCAGGTATAGTCCATGGAGTAGTAGTCCATATAACTAAGAAAGTATTATATAGTCCTAATTTTTTATTACTTTCATCAGTTAATGCCATTTTTACATATATAGAATCAGAATCTACATCTTTATATTCTATTTCAGCTTCAGCAAGAGCAGTTTCTGTAGTTGGTGACCAATAAACTGGTTTTAATCCTTTATACACATATCCATTTTCATAAATATCTCTAAACACTCTTAATTCTTCAGCTTCAAATTCTTTATTTAAAGTAATATATGGATTATTCCAATCTCCTAATATTCCCATACGAACAAAATCTTTTTTCTGATTTTCAACAGATTTTAAAGCATATTTTCTACAAGCTTCTCTTAGTTCAAGAGGTGTCATAGTCTTAGCTTTTTCACCTAAATCTTGTATCATTTTCCATTCTATAGGTAATCCATGAGTATCCCATCCTGGTATATATGGAGCGTTAAATCCTTGTAACCTCTTATATTTTAATATTATATCTTTAAGTATCTTATTTATCGCATGCCCTATATGTAGATCACCATTTGCATAAGGCGGTCCATCATGTAAGAAAAATACTGGTTTATCTGAATCTAAACTTTTTTCATAAATATTCTTTTTAGTCCATTCTCTTATAGTTAACGGCTCTTTTTGAGCAAGATTTGCTTTCATCTTAAAACTTGTTTTTGGTAAATTAAGTGTTGACGCATAATCTAATTTATTTTCTTCCATCTTTCCTCCCATTATTTAACTAACTTTATTTCATTCCAAATTTTATCTTGTATCTCTTTTGTTTCTTCATCTAATGCTCTTGGTAATTTTGAATTATTCAATATTTCTTCCACTGAAATTATTGGTTTAACTTCACTAATTTCTTCTACTCCTTTTATTACACTAGGATTTCTTAAACTTTTTAAAACTTCAACAAAATTTTCAGGTCTGTATAAAAATTCTAAAAATTTATACGCATTTTCTTTGTGAGGTGCTGCTTTTGCAATTACCATACTATCTATGTACATCATAGCACCTTTAGGTATGAAATAATCAAAATTAATTTCTTCTTCTTTTTCAACTTCATAATACACATCAGGATAACCATGAACTACAACAAATTCACCACTTGCAATTCCTTTTCCAGATGCATTAGTATCAAATTTAGCTATATTTGCTTTCCAAGAATTTATTTTCTCTTTAGCTTTATTTAATTCATCTATATCTTTACTATCAGATTCATATCCTAAATATTGAAGCGCAAGTCCTAAAACTTCACGTCCATCATCTAACATAGCCATACGCCCTTTGTATTTTTTATCTAAAAATATATCTGCACTTTTTTCATAATTTTTAACAAATTTATTATTAACAGTTATACCTGTTGCCATATATGAATAAGGTATAGTATAGTTTAATCCCTCATCATATGTTTTAGAAATTTCAAAAAGTTTTAATCTATCATCTAAATTATCAAAAGTAGATCCTAATTTTGACTTATCTAATTTTTCTAATAAATCATGATTTAACATAAAAGGTATATAATCTGTTGATGGTGATAATATATCATAATCACTAGCCCCAGCTAAAAGTTTAGCTATCATAGTATCATTATTATCATAATAACTTAAATTAACCTTAATATTAGTCTCTTCTTCAAAATCCTTTATTATCTTATCTGGTATAAATGAAGTAAATGTATATATATTTAAAACATTTTGATCCTTTGATTCATTATTACCACATCCAACAACAAATACTACTATTAGCATTAAAAGTATAACTATTTTTTTGTGCAATTTATCTACCTCCTATTTTTTTATCTTTATTCCCATATTCATTAATTTTTGCTCTAATTTTCTTTGTTTTTCATCTTCTTTTTTCTTTTTAATATCAAATTTCTTTTTATTATTTTTCTTAGGTTTTACATAATCAGGATTTTTTCTTGTAAGAGCTACTCTTTGTCTAGCTATATCTATATCTAAAACTCTTACCTTAATTATTTGCCCTATAGATAATACCTTAGTAGGATCTGCTACAAATTCATCAGATATTTGAGATAAATGTATCATAGCATCATTTTTTAAACCTATATCAACAAATACTCCAAATTTAGTTACATTTCTTACAGTTCCTTCAAGTTCCATTCCAACTTTTAAATCTTCTATACTTAAAACATCTTCTCTAAGAATAGGCATGTCATAATCATCACGTGGATCACGTCTATCCTTAATTAATGCTTCATATACATCTTTAGTAGTTTTATCTAATCCATTTTCTTTAATAATTTCATCTAAGTTTACACCTTTTAATTTTTCTCTAACTTCAACAATATTTTCTTTTAATTCATTTACATTTGAATTAGATTTTTCTAATATCATTTCAGCTATTTTATATGATTCTGGATGGATTATAGTATTATCAAGTGGATTATCACTATCAGGTATAACAACGAAACCTGCTAATTGTTCAAATGCCTTAGATCCTAATCCTTTAACTTTTAATATTTCTTTTCTATTTTTAAAGTCTCCATTTTCACGTCTATACTCAACAATATTTTTAGCAATATTCTTTTTAATACCTGATACGTATCCTAAAAGTTGAGCACTCGCTGTATTAACATTAACTCCAACTCTATTAACTATTTTTTCTATAGTTTGTTCTAATTCTTCATTTAATTTTTTCTGATTTACATCATGTTGATACATACCAACACCTATAGATTTAGGATCTATTTTAACAAGTTCTGCTAATGGATCTTGTATTCTTCTTGAAATAGATATAGTTCCACGAACTGTAACATCTAAATCAGGGAATTCTTCAGCTGCAACTTTAGAAGCTGAATAAACTGAAGCTCCAGCTTCATTAACTATAATATATCCTATTTTTTTATCCTTATATTCCTTTAAAACTTCTGTTACAAAGCTTGCTGTTTCACGGGATGCAGTTCCATTCCCTATAGCTACTATATCTACATCATATTTTTTAATATATTTAAGTATTTTTTCACGCGCAGTTGCAAGTTGCTTTTCTGTATGCATTTCTTTAACAAGATAAACTACATCATTTTCTCTAAAGAAGCCTTCGCTATCAATAATAGCAAGTTTTGCCCCAGTTCTATAACCAGGATCTAGTCCTAGTATAGTTTTTTTGTATAAAGGTGGTTGAAGTAATAAATCTTCTAAATTCTTAGCAAAATTATCTATAGCTTCACCTTCTGATTTTTCAGTTAAAACATTTCTTAATTCATTTTCAATAGATGGATAAATTAATCTATCTAACGAATCATTTATTACATTAATTAAGAAATCTTTTAAATTAGAATTTTCAAAATTATCATTGAATAAATGAGTGACAATATTTTCACGTGTTTTATCATCTATTTCTAATGTAACTTTTAGTATTTTTTCATTTTCTCCTCTGTTTATAGCAAGAACTCTGTGTGAAAGTATTTTGTTATATTCTTCAGAGAAATCATAATAATCTTTATACACTTGTTTTGTATCTAATTCCTGATTTTTTTCTATAACCTTAGAAACTACCATAGATTTTTCTGATAATACTTTTCTTAAATATTCTCTATTTTCTAATCTCTCAGATAATTTTTGAGCCAATATTAAATGCGCGCCTTCACAAGCTGCGTCAATATCAACCACATTTTCTGTTATATATTTAGAAGCTTCTTCTTTAAACATATCCATAGTTGTATTTGAATTTTTAATAAATTCAGATAATGGTTCTAAACCATTTTCTATAGCTATATCGGCCTTAGTTTTTTTCTTTTTCTTATATGGCATATATAGATCTTCAACTCTTTGAAGAACCATAGCTTCTTTAATATCTTTTTCAAGTTCTGGAGTTAATGCTCCTTGTTCTTCTATTAATCTAATTACTTCTTCTTTTCTCTTTTCTAAATTTCTAAAATATGTTACTTTATCTATAATATCTCTAATTTGTTCTTCATCAAGATTTCCTGTAACTTCTTTTCTATATCTTGAAATGAAAGGAATAGTTGATCCTTCATCATATAGTTTTACTGTGTTTTCTACCTGTTCAACTCTAACATTTAACTCAACAGATACACTTTCAAATATCTTTTTTTCCACGATATATCCTCCAATACATTCTTCTTATCATTTTAACATATTTAGAGCTAAATTTCAAAGAAAATCAAGAAAAATAGAGTAATAAAAAAGAATATATACCACAATTTCTGTAATATATATTCTTATTCTTTAAAAAGTCAATATTTATAATATCAACCTTCAAAATATCTTTTAAACATTCAATTTAATTCTTTCAATTCTAGCCCCAACTTTTTTTAATTTTTCTTCTAATTTATCATATCCTCTATCTATATGATATATTCTACTTAAAGTTGTTTCTCCATCTGCAATTAAACCTGCAACAACAAGTGCTGCTCCGGCTCTTAAATCTGATGCCATTACATTAGTACCATATATCTTATCTACACCTTCAATATTAGCTATTCCATGTCTTATAGATATATTAGTTCCCATTCTATTAAATTCAGGTACATGCATAAATCTATTTTCAAATACAGTTTCTTCAACTTCACTATGACCTTTAATCATTGCTAATAATAACATCATTTGTGCTTGCATATCTGTTGGGAAACCTGGATGAGGCATAGTAACAATTTTAGCTGGTTTTAATTTATCCTTATCAGCTTTAACTATTAATATATCTCCTTCTCTTTCAAATTCTACTCCCATAGATTCAAGATTATTTTTAAACACACCTAATTCTTCAATATTAGCATTTTTAATCTTTAAATCTCCTTCTGTTAAAATAGATGCTATTACATAAGTTCCAGCTTCTATTCTATCAGGCATTATAGAATATTCTGTTGCATTTAATTTTTCTACACCTTCTATAGTTATAGTATTTGTCCCTAATCCTTCAATTTTTGCACCCATTTTAATTAAAAATCTACCCAAATCTACAACTTCTGGTTCTTTTGCTGCATTTATTATTCTAGTTGTTCCATGTATTTTAACAGCAGCCATTAATAAATTTTGAGTAGCTCCAACTGATGGGAAACTCATAGCTATATCAGCACCCTTTAAATTTTCAGAAACAACATGAACATATCCTCTAATCTGAGTAATTTCAGCACCTAATGCTTCAAACCCTTTTAAATGTATATCAACTGGTCTTGAACCTATAGCACATCCTCCAGGAAGAGAAACTACTGATTCTTTAAGATTAGCTATCATTGGACCCATAACTAAAAATGAAGCTCTCATTTGTTTAACTATTTCATAACTTGCTTCGTTTCTTTTAAATCCATCATTAATTATTCTATAACTATTATCACCTATTTTTTCAACTTTCATACCAAAATCTTCTAAAAGATGAAATAGAACTCTAATATCTTTTAAATCAGGAACATTATGTAAAACATATTCTCCTTTTTCAACAAGAGTTGCAATAACTATAGGAAGAGCTGCATTTTTTGCTCCACTAACTTCTATTACTCCATTTAGAGGGTGTCCACCTTCTATTTTAAATCCATCTACCACGTTATTTCCTCCACTAATTTTCTAATTTTTCAGCTATAGGACATTTAGTCCCACAAAATCTATCTAATAAACCTAAAGGCTTATAGTAAAAAGCTAATTCAGGTAATTTACTAACAACTATATTATAGTATTTTAAACTTATTTTTTTACCTAGAGATTTATAATATATTTCATCAAGTCCAGCATCTTGTATTCTTTCTTTAAAAGTTTTAGGTACTGGGTTTTCAGGTATTTTCTTTAAAGCATCATTTGAAACTACCACAAGTCCTATATCCCCTATATAGCTTAATCCATCTACCATTTTACAAGGAATATGCATAACTTGTGCTATCCTTATATATTTCTTAATATTTATTAAATCTACATCTCTAGAAATTATCATTTTTTTTGCTGCTTTTTTCATAAGAGCCTTTTTAACTTCAGGATAAATATATTTTTCAGACATTTCTTCTTTAGTAAGTGCAACTATAACTCTTTCTCTATATTCACCTAAATAACGATTTTTTTCAACTCTAGCATCTATTATTCTATCTTTTGATTTTTCTATTTCTTTCATCAAATCATTTTCTAACATCATTTTTTTCACCTTAATCAATTCTAATATAGAAGAAATAGTATATACAATAATTTTATTATAGTATAAGCTATTAAAAATATACTAAGTTTCTTCACTGCAACCTTACCTTCAGTTATATTTGTTAAAATATATAGAAAAGCAAATACTATTACTGTAAATAATATATATTTCATATTAAATCTTCCTAAAAATATAGCTATAAGGTCAGCTATTATATAGCAATAAAGTGCAATTTTTATAAAAAAACCTTTTGAAACTAAGTTAATTTGAGAATAAAAAGCATATAAATATATACCTACTGTAATACCTAACACATATATATTATTTGCTGTAAAAAAACGATAAATGAATGAAACTAAGAATAGTAATATCAAACTATTTATTTGAATTGAATACTTTTCTAAAAAATCTAAATTCATTCGTCATCTCCAATCTTAATACTTTGATATATTTTCTTTAATGTAGATTTTTCTACATGTGTATATATCTCCGTCGTTTTTATACTAGCATGACCTAGTAATTCTTGAACCATTCTAATATCAGCACCATTTTCAAGCAACATTGTTGCTGTTGAATGTCTGAATAAATGAGGATGAATATTTTTTTCAATTCCTACATTTTTAGCATGTATTTTTAATGTTTTCCAAAAATTTTCTCTTCTTATACCCGGAAATAACAAAAAATTTTCTTCTGCATTTTTTAATTTAGGTCTTACTTTTTCTATATATTCTTTTATTTCATTTTCTATACTAGAATATATAGGTATATACCTATATTTACTACCTTTACCAAATACTTTTATAAACTCAAAATCAGAATTAGTTACATCTTTAATTTCTAAGTTTAATATTTCAGAAATTCTAGCCCCTGTTGCAATTAATAATTTTACTATTAATTGATCTCTTCTTTGATTTGGTGTATGGTTAAAACTTTCTATTATTTTTTTTATATCTTCTATACTAAGTATTTCTGGAAGTCTTTTTTCTTTTTTTAAATTTATTATCTTATTACCAGGATCTTTTTTTATAATCTTTTCCATATAACAAAATTTAAAAAAACCTTTTATACTAGTTACTTTTCTAATAACCGTATTATACACATACTTTTCTTTTAATTTTTCTATATATCTATATATATCTTCTGTTTCAACTTCATCAATTTCCTTGCCTACATAAGCAAAAAATTTAGTTAAATCATTTCTATAGCTTTCTATAGTTTTTTCAGAATTACCTTTTTCAAATCTTAAATAATCAAGGAAATTTTCTACATAAACCATATTTACCTCATCATTTCCTTAGCTATTTCTATACTTGCATTAGTTACCTTATCTCCTGATAATATTCTTGCTATTTCTTTAACTCTAGCTTCATTATCTAATAACTTAACCTTAGTATGTGTACTATCATTTTCTATTTCTTTATATATCAAATACTGAGTATCAGCTTTAGCTGCAATTTGTGGTGAATGTGTCACACAAATAACCTGTACACTTCTAGAAAGTTCTTTTAACTTATTTGCTATTTTAACCACAGTTTCACCAGAAATACCCGTATCTATTTCATCAAATATTAAACAAGATATATTATCAACCTTAGAAAAAACTATTTTTAAGGCAAGCATTATTCTTGAAATTTCTCCACCTGATGCAATTTTAGATAAATCTTTTAATTCTTCACCTTTATTAGTTGAAATCATAAATTTAACTAAATCTGAACCATTATAACTTAATTTATCATGTTTTTTAAATTCTATATCAAACTCAACATTAGACATATTTAAATCTAAAAGTTCTTTTTTTACATTTTCTTTTAAAGTTATTGACTTATTCTTTCTAATTTCTGATAACTTATCACATAAACTAATATATTCTTCATAAAAATGTACTTTTTCTTTTTCTTTTTTTTCTAAAACATCACTAGAAAATTCAAGTTTTTCTAGTTTTGCTTTTATTTCATCTGAATATTCTAATATCCCTTTTATATTTTTACCATATTTATACTTTAACTTTTTAATAACATTTAATCTACTATTAATTTCTTCTAATCTATATGGATCTTGTTCTAATTCAGATAATTTAGAACCTATTTCACTAGAAATATCGTTTAATTCTTCATAAACATTGCTAAATCTTGAATCAAGTTCACTAAATTCATCTGAAAATTGAGCCAGTTTATCAAATTCACGCTTAACCTTAGAAATACTTGTATCATCTAAAATATTTACAATATTTTCTAATCTTTCTGTTATACTTCCTATGTTAAACAATAACTTGTATTCTGATTCCAATTCCTCTTCTTCACCTATAATCAACTTAGCTGAATCTATTTCATTTACAGTAAATTCATATAGATCTTTTTTTTCTTTAACATCTATCTTTTCTTTTTCTATTTCAGAAATTTCAGAACTCAACTTATTTATTTTTGATATAGTAGACTTAAGTTTATCTTTAATCTCTGTAGTTTCTTTTTCAATGAATTTATCAAGTAAAGATAAATGATAATTTGAATTAAGTAAATATTGATGATCATGTTGTCCTACTATATCTAAAATATTAGAGCTTATTTCTTTAAGACCAGTTAAATTAAACCTTTTACCGTCTACCCTAACTTTATTGCTTTCATAATTATACTCTCTACTTATTATTAATTCATTTTCAAATTCATATTCTAGTTCATTGAATTTTTTAATTTGTTCACTATTTAGCTCAAAAACAGCTTCAACATTTAGTTTATCTGAAGCATTACCTATTAAATCTTTAGATGCTTTTTCACCTATAATCATAGTTATACCATCAAGTATTATAGATTTACCAGCACCTGTTTCTCCTGTTAAAACTGTAAGTCCATTATTTAACTCTAAATTTAATTCATCTATTATAGCTAAATTTTCTATTTTTAGTTCTCTTAACATAATTCCCCCTATATTTAGAGATAATTTAAATAATATAAAAACTCTTGCATATACAAGAGCTTCCCATAATATATATGGTTTCACCAAAAATATTATATCATTATTTAAATGTTTATTCAATATCAACTTTTATACATATTTAACTATTATATCTTCCCTCTAAAAGCCTTATCAAGTATACTTTTTTCAATTAAATATATAGATTCCATTAAACTTAATAACTCAGATACCCTATTTTCTCTATCAAGTACTGATTCTAATATACGTACTATCTCTTTTTGTTCTTCTATTGGGGGTAGGGGAATATATACTTCTTTGACTATATCTTTATTTAAATTTCTAACAGTTGAGCCTTTAGCTTCTGAATCAAAAACATTTTTAATATATGGAGTTGTTAAAAGATAATAAAATAATTATATATTTAAATTACTATCCAGTCTTAGTAGTAACCAACCATCATGTATACAACCATTACAATTTAATATATATGGTCTTCCATAACTCATAGAATTTGTTAATAATAATTCTCCTTTTTTTACATATCTACTTTTATTAACACCTTATTTTATTATTTTTTCTTTACTTCCATTTATATATTTACTTTTTTCTGATGTATCTCCTATTTTTATACAATTAATTCCATCTTCACAATCAGTTAAAAATTCATTTATTGGTCTAGGTGATCCTCCTCTTTATATATTAAATATACTTCCAAGCCTTACCTATTCCCAGTTTTCTGGTAATTCATATGGTTGTTCTTCCTTGATCTCTTTTATCTTCTCTTCCATATTTTTCCTTTTCTATTTTATGACCAATGTAATTTTTCTTTTAAAACATCAAAATAATTAGTATCTTCAATACATATTAAATCTATACCAAAATTACTTAATTTAGCTTTTACAAATTCTCCTTTTTTTAATTCTAAATGTAATCTTCCATCAACATTTATACCTACACTTTCATCTTCTACTGAGAAATATAGATACTTATCTGATTGTAATATTATTGATCTTGCACTTAATGTTTGAGGTGCAAGAGGAGTTATACATATAGCTTTTAATTCAGGATGTATTATAGGACCATTAGCAGATAAAGAATATGCTGTAGATCCTGTTGGAGTAGATACTATAACTCCATCTCCTCTATATACATTTATCAATTTATCTTCTTGATAAGCATTTATTTTAATAAGTTTAGAATTTATAGTATTTTTTAATATACTTAATTCATTTAGAGCATAGTATTTTTTATTTTTAAATTCTATTTCTAAAAAATCTCTATGTTCTAATCTATATTCGCCTTTTAAAAATCTATCAAAATTATCTTTAAAGTTATCCTTAGATACCTTAGTCATATATCCTACATTACCATAATTTACTGAAAATACAGGAACATTTTTTTTACATAATAAGTCTACCAAAGAAAGAATAGTCCCATCTCCACCAAGACTAAGTAAAATATCTACATTATTAATATCATCAGATATTTCAACATTATTATCTTTTAAATATTCTATTATCCATTCTATATCTTTTATGTTATTTTTCTTTACTATTTTTACCTTCATTTTTAACTCCCGTTTCCTTTAACAAATCTTTATACATAGCTTTATATGAATAAAGTGTCGCCATACAATCTGTTAGGCTATCATGGTAATTATCTCCTTTAAATCCATAAAAACTAGCACATTCTATAAGTTTAGGTCTTTTAGCTTTAACATCTTTTAGTATTTTTCTGTATAGATATTTAAAATATTCTGATATATCAACTTTTTTAATATGATCTACATTAAACCCTTGTCTTTTAAGTAGCTTATAGTCAAAATCTATACCATAACCTATAATATATGTTGTGTTATTTAAGATTTTTTGTATTTTTTGTCTATACTCTTCTATATTTTTCTTATCTTCTAACATTTCTTTAGATATTTTATGTATTTTATATGCATCATCCCACTCTTCTACAACTTGAGGTTTAATGTATTCGTTAAATAAAGTTTTCCCTTCTAAATCTATTATACTAATCTGTATTATTTCATCATCTTCCCTTATACCTGTAGTTTCAAGATCAAGTATTATTTTATTTGAATATTCTTCATATATATCAACAAATTTTCTTGAAAGTTTGGTAAGTTTATCTAATTTCTTATTTTCATTAATTTTTTTTGAAATATTTTCTATAATATCTTTATCATATCTATACTTAATCTTATCGTCTTCAATTTCTAATAATTTATTAAAACAATATAATGTAGCTACACAATCTTCTAATGAATTATGTGCATCAAATTCATATCCATACATACTAGATAAATTTTTAAGACTTGGTGTTTGTGTATTTTCTATAACTCCATCATTAAGTAAAATCTGAGTAAAAGGATATGCAATATCTAACACAACATTATATCTTGTTTCTATCTGTGCTCTTTCTAAAAATATCATATCAGTTTGAACCTGATATCCTATTATTAATTTATGTTTTTTCAGAATTTTTTCTATCTCTCTTCTATAATGTGTTATATTTTTTTTATTCTCAAGCATTTCCTTATCTATACCATGTATTTGATAAGCCTTTTCCCATTCTTCTACATGTCTAGGTTTAATATATCTATCAAATAGTACCTTACCGTTTAAATCTATTATACTAACTTGTATAATTTCATCTGTTCTCCTAACTCCTGTAGTTTCTACATCAAGAATTATAGGGTTTAATATATCTAAATTTTTCTTACAATATTCTAATAATTTCAAATATTTTTCATTCTTATCAATTTGAGCTTTAACTTTTTTAGCTTTTTTAACTAAAATTAAGTCTTCTTTTTCTAACATAATTACCTCTTAAAACATATTTACTTTTATTATATGATATATTTTAGTTTTGAGCAATAGAAATATATTAAGAAGTAGATTATTTTATTAAATAAATATGATAATGTCTTAATGTAAATAAAAATGAAAATGTCTCAAATTAAAAATATAAATATAATTGATTATTATGTAATTATCTTTAGTTTAGAAATGAGGTAATTATGAAAAGGATTTTTTTTAGAATGAATTAAATAAATATAATATGATTAATGATTTAGTTTTAGGTAAAATTAACAAGAATAGAACTTCTTTGATTTTGAATTTAAAATGAGGGGAAAACTGGTTTTATTCATGGTAATAGAAATAAAAAAACTCAACTACTATTTCTAAAGAAATTAGTAATACAATAATAAATATAAATCATCTTACTGAAATTCTTAAAGAAGATTATGATATTTCTGTATCTAATAATTTTATTCATAATTTACTTAAAAGTAATAATCTTTGTTCTGCTAAATCTAGATGAAAAACTAAAAGTATAATTAAAAAACAAATAAAGCTTAAACAAGAAAATGATATTATTAAAGCTAAAAAAGAGAGGAAAAAATATATTCCTCCTCTAACTCATCCGTGGAAACTTGAATCCTTTAGAAAATATATGATTAAAATTGGGAAAGACCTAATTTAAAAAGAGGGGATAATCCCCCTCTAATTTAGGTCTATATATTATATATTCTTTGAGACATTTTCATTTTTAATTGACATAGCAAAATTTAGACCAATTCATATAAAATCAAACTTATTAAAACATGTAATTAAATCCAAATGAACCATAAGGAATAAATCCTTTTTGCCCATATTCAGACCAAGTATATTTAACTCCAAGTTCAGGAATTATATTAAATTTATTTATTCTCCAGTTATATCTTACACCGCTATCCAAAGAAGCATAAACTTTATTTTCTATATTTACATTATCATCTATTTTAGTTAAATAAGTACTTGCTCCTATTCTACCCTTTAATAAAGCTTCAAAATTCATATAACTAAATTTAGAACCAAGTCCCACCCCATAATATATATGATGTCTGATTAAATTAGAACCTTCACCACTCTCTATTTGTCCAATTCTTCTTGTTAAATCTTCAATTTTTTTATTAACTGTATTTTTTATAGTCTCTTTTTTTTCATCAGCTTTATCATATAATTTAGAAACTCTTGAAAAATCTTCACTTATACTTTTAAAATCTTCACTTTTAGAAAAAAACATATAAAATTTTTCAAAAGCTTCTTTAACTTTTTGATTATTTACTTTTCCATTATCAAAAGCATTTTGA
>NZ_LOHY01000076.1 GCF_001559795.1 Pseudostreptobacillus hongkongensis
TTTTTATATTGACATTAACATATATTTTTGATTTTGATTTTTTATAGTTTAAATTTATAATAAAAAAGGCATTTGAGCTATTAAACTCATTTGCCTTTTATCTATACTTAGAATAATTCAGGAGCTGATACGATTTCTAAGTTTTCGTTTATTTCAAATACTAATGGTTTACCAGTAGGTAAGTTTAAATCAAGTATTTTAACATCATCAATATTTAATAAGTATTTAATTAATGATCTTAAGCTGTTTCCATGTGCAACAACTAATACATCTTTACCTGCTTGAATTTGTTTAGATATATCTGAATTCCAGTAAGGTAAAACTCTTGCTATAGTATCTTTTAAGCTTTCTCCTCTTGGACATTCTGCATCAGGTATATCTTTATATCTATCTTGGAATTTAGGATAATTTTCAGTATCTGTTACTTCTACTAATGGAGGAGCAACATCAAAACTTCTTCTCCAAATATGAACCTGTTCATCACCATATTTTTTAGCTGTTTCAGCTTTGTTTAATCCTTGAAGTGCACCGTAGTGTCTTTCATTTAATCTCCAAGATTTGAATACTGGTAAGTATAATTGGTCTATTCCTTCTAAGATGTAGTTTAATGTTTTGTTAGCTCTTTTTTGGAATGAAGAGAATGCAACATCAAATTTAAATCCATTTTCTTTTAACCAAGCTCCACCGTTTTTAGCTTCTTGAACTCCTTTTTCAGTTAAGTCAACATCTACCCAACCAGTGAATCTATTTTGTAAATTCCATTCACTTTCACCGTGACGTACTAATACTAATTTCATTGATAGTCCTCCTAATTATTTTTAATTATACTTTATTATACAATAAAGTGAATAAAAAATCAATTTAAGTTAAAAAATTCCTTATCGTGAAATAAAGAGAGGGAAAAATGTAGAAGTTCAAAACTTAACGTTTTATTTAGAGGGCATAAATAAAGGGTTTTCTGACACCTCTTAAATTCTTGCATATTTATTTTTGTTTAAAATATTGAATTTTGTTTTAAATGGATATAAAATAATAATGTAGAATAAATATTAAAATTTGAAAGGTGATGAAATTATGGAAGCTTGGAAAGGATTTAAAGAAGGTTCTTGGACTAGTGAAATTAACGTTCCTGAATTTATCAGATTAAACTATACTGAGTATACTGGAGACGGAAGTTTCTTAGAAGGACCAACTGAAGCAACTACAGAATTATGGAATTTATTAAAACCAAAATTAGCAATTGAAAGAGAAAAAGGTATCTACAACACAGAAACTAAAATACCTTCTCAAATAGATGCTTATGGTGCAGGGTACATTAACAAAGATTTAGAACAAATCGTTGGGGTTCAAACAGATGAACCATTAAAGAGAGCAATCTTCCCTAATGGTGGATTAAGAATGGTTGAAAATTCATTAGAAAGTTTTGGATACAGCTTAGATCCTCAAACAAAAGAAATCTTTGAAAAATATAGAAAAACTCATAATGATGGAGTATTCTCAGCTTATACTGATGCTATTAGAAAAGCAAGAAGAACTGGAATAATTACAGGATTACCTGATGCTTACGGAAGAGGACGTATAATAGGGGATTACAGAAGAGTACCTTTATACGGAGTAAACAAATTAATAGAAGAAAAAGTTAAAGATTACAATGCAATTGAACCAGATGAAATGTCTGAAGATATTATAAGATTAAGAGAAGAAATCTTCGAACAAGTAAAAGCTCTTAAAAAATTAATAAACTTAGGTAATGCATATGGATTTGATTTATCAAGACCAGCTGAAAATGCAAAAGAAGCTGTTCAATGGTTATACTTAGCTTACCTTGCTGCAACTAAAGACCAAAATGGAGCAGCTATGAGTTTAGGAAGAACATCTACTTTCTTAGATATATATGTTGAAAGAGATTTAAAAGAAGGAAAAATTACTGAAAAAGAAGTTCAAGAATTAATAGATCAATTCGTAATGAAATTAAGAATTATTAGATTCTTAAGAACTCCAGAATATGATGCATTATTTAGTGGAGATCCTACTTGGGTTACAGAATCTGTTGGAGGTATGTTAGATGATACTCATTCATTAATAACTAAAAACTCATTCAGATACTTACAAACACTATATAACATCGGACCATCACCAGAACCAAACTTAACATTATTATGGTCTGAAAAATTACCAATTGAATGGAAGAAATTCGCAGCACAAGTTTCAATTGATACATCAAGTTTACAATATGAAAATGATGATTTAATGAAACCTCAATTTGGTAATGACTATGCAATAGCATGTTGTGTATCTCCAATGACAGTTGGAAAACAAATGCAATTCTTTGGAGCACGTGTTAACTTACCTAAAGCATTACTTTACACAATTAATGGTGGTAAAGATGAGTTAAAAGGAATTCAAGTAACTCCAGAAGGAATGTTTGAACCTATTAAAGGGGATTACTTAAACTTTGATGAAGTTTGGGAAAAATATGATAAAGTATTAGATTGGTTAGCTAAGACTTACGTTCAAGCATTAAATATCATTCACTATATGCATGATAAATATGCTTATGAAAGTTATGAATTAGCATTACATGATACATTCATTAAGAGAACACAAGCCTTTGGTATAGCAGGAATCTCAATTGTTGCAGATTCATTAGCAGCTATTAAATCAGGAAAAGTAAGAATAGTAAGAAACGAAGAAGGATTAGCAGTTGACTATGTTAACGAAGGTGAAGATTATGTAGCATTCGGTAACAATAATGATGAAACAGATAACATAGCAGTTGAAATTACAAGAAGATTTATGAACAAGATCAGAAGTCACAAAATGTATAGAAACGCTATACCTACTCAATCATTATTAACAATTACTTCAAATGTTGTTTATGGTAAGAAAACAGGAAATACTCCTGATGGAAGAAGAAGTGGAGCACCATTTGGACCAGGAGCAAACCCTATGCACGGAAGAGACGTAAATGGAGCTGTTGCATCACTTGCTTCAGTTGCAAAATTACCATTTGAGGATGCAAATGATGGAATTTCTTACACATTCGCTATAACTCCTGATACTTTAGGAAAAGATAGAGTAGAAAAACAATTAAACTTAGTTGGATTATTAGATGGATACTTCAATGCAACTGGTCAACACTTAAATGTTAACGTATTTGGTAGAGACTTATTAGAAGATGCTATGGAACATCCAGAAGATTACCCTCAATTAACAATAAGAGTTTCTGGATATGCAGTTAACTTCGTAAGATTAACTAAAGAACAACAATTAGATGTTATAAACAGAACAATATCAAGCAAAATGTAAGATAATAATTAAGAGCCGCGATGCGGCTCTTTTTATTTATCTTATTTAATTTTTGGGATATAATATATATTATGAGAGGAGATGGAAAATGAAAAGGTTGATTTTAATATTTTGTTTAGCAATTAGTATTTTTACATATTCAGAATCATATAATATTTATGGTATAGAATTTTTTGATGTTATTAATCAAAGTGAAATTAATAAAGTAGAACAAGAAGGTAAAATAAAGAAATTAGAAGAAGTGAAGTCTAAATTATTAAAAAAGCAAAAACAACTAGAAGCTACTGTTAGAAATAAGGTAAAAGTAGAATATGATGAATTTGAAGACTATAATTTAATAAGGGCTAAAAATGCACCTAAAAATGCAAATATTAGTATTGAGGCAGTAAAAATAATCTTGTTCCATATTCAATGTATGCTAGATATGAATATAAAGGGCCTTATTATTTAAATATGGATAAACTTTTTGTATCTGTAGATGGTGAAGGTGAAGAAATAGAATATGATGAGAATGATTATGAATTTGTTTTTGAGGGTATACATGAATGGATTATAGATGACTTTAATAATTATGAAGCATATTTTAATGATGAAGAAGATAAATTAGATATCTACCATGGAGACTTACTTGATAGAATAGTTAAATCTAAAGTTTCTAAAATTAAATTTTTAGGTGAACAAAGACATTTAGTAAAGACTATAACTAAAGCTGAAAAAGAAGCAATTAAAGTAATGTTATCTGTATATGAACTTTATAGATTACAATTAGAAATAAATAATATTGATGTTATTATTTCTGGAATTATAGAAGGCAAATTAATGTAATGAGAGATTTTGAACTCTCATTTTAATTTAATTTTAAAAAATAATTGAAATAAAATTAAAATTATGATAATATATTTATGTAAAATACATCTAACTATTTAAGGGGGATAGATTAGAATTACAATATTTTAATTAGGGGAGGAATATGAGAAGAAGTAATAAAGTAATACTATTAACTTTATTAATATTTTCTGCAATTTTAAATGCAGAAGGAATAAATATAGTTATTAATAATGTTGAAGAAAATAAAGGTATAGAATTAGGTGAAAATTCTAGAGCAAGAGGAGATGGATCTATATCTACTGGAAGAAATTCTATAGCTATAGGTAAAAATTCAGTTGCAACTGGTAATAATGAAACAAAAGAAAGCATAGAAAATAAGTTGAGGGAAAATAGAGAAAAATTAGATGAGATATCTAATAAAGAAAAAGAAGTTTTAAGAATAAGCAAAGAAGTAAATGATATAAAAATAAGGCAAAGAGAAACAATAGAAGCTGGAATAAGAGTAGAGCAAATAAAAAAAGCTAAAGAAAATGCTAAAAAAGAATGGGATAGATTAAAATTAGAATATGAAACGGAGAAAACTAATAGTGTTGAATTTTTTAGAGAATATAATTCTAAATTAGAAGATTTAAATAGTAGATTAAGTGGACTATCTAAAATTCAAGGCTTAAATATTTCAAGTGAAGAAGGTTTAAATCATGCAGCTGGTGAGTTAAAAAGAATAGCAGAAAATGGAACTAATTTAAATTTAACATTGGATTTCTATAAAGACTATGTTAGTTCATATTATAGGGCATTAGGAGATTTGAGAGAAAATGAAACGATTTCAAGTAAATATACTTTTGATGAATTTGCAAAAAATAAAACAAATAATATTAATCCGATAAGTCCGTATATATATTTATCTGGTTTAAATCATATACATTCTGGTATATATACCGAAGATAAATATATGTATTTTTCTGTAAGTGATAACTTAAATTCTGAATATAATAATTTTAATAAAAATATTTTCAAAAATATGAGTAATTCACCAGAAAAAAATATAGTAGCTATTAATCATAATACAGATATAGTTACTAAAAATCAATATGATGAAGTTGTAAGTTTAGTACCTAAGTATAAAGAAGCATTTAGAGAATATTTTAATAAAAATAATGATATGTTTTTAACTCCTGAGATTAAGGAAAAAATTTATGAAGTATTTAATTTGAAAGCTGACTATAAAGCTAAACAATATGAAATAGCATATTATCAAGGGGAATATGAAAAAACAAGAAATAATACATGGCTTGATAAGAAAAAGGTTGCTTTAGAAGAATTGAAAAATATTGAAAAAGAATTTAAATTAAAACCATCTTTGGAAAATTTAAGACATGATGCTTATAAAAAATGGAAAAAAGAAAATATAGATGATATTAAAGAGAAAAATAAGATAACATTAGACAAACTAACATCAGAACTTGAAATAGCATTAGGAATAAATAAGAATGCAATACTTGAAAAACAAAAACAATTAGAAGCTATGAAGAATAAGTCAGATCAAGCAGAAACAAACTACAACTCAATTAATCCTAGTGAAAAAGACTTAATACTTGCAAGAGAATATGAAGCACTATCAAGAGAAATAGCAGAAAAAGGACAAAACTTAAAAACAGCAACTGAAAGACTTAAGTATTTAAGAGATAATTTAACTCTTAATGACTTAACTAATGTTGGAGAAAATGCAATAGCAATTGGAACTAATACTATAGCTAGTGGGAATTCATCTATAGCATTTGGAAAAGATAATATATCAACTAAAGAAAATGCTATATCTATTGGTGATACTAATTTAGTAGATGGTAATAATTCGGTAGCTATAGGGAGTGGAAATAATATATTAAAGGAAAATTCATATATTATAGGTTCGCAAAATACGATTAATGGATCTAATGTATATATTTTAGGTTCTAATATAGATGCAACAGATATTAATGATGCAATAATACTTGGAAATGGTTCAAAAGGTGTTAATAATTCAGTTTCAGTTGGTAGAGAGGATAAACTTAGAAAAATAGTTTATGTAAAAGAAGGAGAAATATCTTCTACATCAACAGAAGCTGTAAGTGGTAAACAATTATATGAAGTTAAAAATGAAATAGCTAATAAAGTAAATAATGATTTATCAAATGTTGATAATGAGATTTTATCAAATAAGTTAAACAAAGGAATTATAAATTCAACAACTTTAGAAGTAACAGGAGATGGTAAAGTTTTAGGTGAAAGTGTGACCTTAGAAATTAAAAATGGAGTAGTTTCTAAAGAAAAACTCTCAGATACATTAAAAGAAGAAATAGAAGGTAAAGTTAATTCTAGTGATTTAGGAAGTTATGCTAAAATAGATGCTTCTAATATTAATGTAACAAATTATATATCTAAATTATCAGATGGAGCAAATTTATCTAGTCCTAAAGGTAAATTAGTTACAGATAGTATGGTTAAGGATATTTTGGATAAAAAAGTTGATAAAAATGATGTGTATAGTAAATCTGAAATAAATAGTTTAGTTGAAGGTAAATTAAATTCAAATGATTTAGCAGATATGATGAATAATTATGTAAAAAAAGATGGAAGTAATATAGATGCTAAGTCTAAACAAGCCATTATATCAAAATTATCTGAAGGTGCAAATGTTTTGAGTCCTTCTGGTAGTGTTATAACTGACATAACATTAAAAGAGCTATTAGATGATAAGGGTTATGCTAGAAATATAGATTTAACTAATAAAGCTAATAAAGATT
This sequence comes from Pseudostreptobacillus hongkongensis, assembly GCF_001559795.1. Lineage (NCBI taxonomy): Bacteria > Fusobacteriati > Fusobacteriota > Fusobacteriia > Fusobacteriales > Leptotrichiaceae > Pseudostreptobacillus > Pseudostreptobacillus hongkongensis. The sequence goes on from NZ_LOHY01000076.1 coordinate 6,921, forward strand.
TATCTAATGTTGAAAAAACAACAATAATAGAAAAAGTAGGTAATGGTAATTTAGAAAATACTAATGGATCTTTAGTTAAAGATAATGTAATTAAAGATTATTTAATATCTAAATACTATAATAAATTTGATGTAGATAAAAAATTGAATTCTGTTAGTGTTGAAACTAAGGGTGATATACTAAGTAGGACTTTAAATATACTAAATGGTAAGGATAGATTAGTAGGTACAAAAGATTTGGTTATAGATATTAAGGATAGCTCTATTGATAAGAGTAAATTATCTGAAAGTTTAATAAATGAAATTGACAATAAAGCAAATATTGATGCTTCAAATATTGATGAAAATAAATTTGTAGAAAAACTTTCTAAAGGGGGTAATATTTTAGATCCTAAGGGTAAATTAGTCAAGGATACTGATGTTAGAGAGTATTTAGATAAACAGAGTTTAGATGTTAAAGGAATTGAAAATAGATTTAAATTAGTTGATGCAGGAATTTCAAATGCTATTGCAATGGCTATGATACCTCAAGTTAGTGAGAAAAATTATATTTCTTTTGGCGCAGGATCTAGTTATTACAACAAACAAGGAGCAGTTGCACTTGGTATTTCTGGTAGTGATAAAAATAAAAGGGTAATATATAAACTAGCAAGTAGTTTAGACAGTAAACTTAATTTTAGTCTTGGTTTTGGTATTAATGTAAATTTAGGTAAGATAGAAGAAAAGAATAATAATGATGTTGAATTGAAGGATGAAAATAATAAATTAAATGAAAAAATAGAAAGTTTATTAGAAGAAATTAGTAAATTAAAAAAAGATATGAATAATATAAGATTATTAAATAAGGAAAATAAGATTGTTAAAAGTGTTGTGGATAAATTTGAGTTTGATAAATATGAATTATCTGAAGAAAATAAAGAAAAAATAAGAAAAATTTTTAAAGATAATAAGCCAGAAATTGTAGTTCTAAGTGGACATGCAGATGAAATTGGAACTGATGAATATAATCAGAAGTTATCTGAAAGACGTGCTGAAGAGGTATATAAATATATAAAATCAGAATTAGAATTAAAATCTGAAATATATTATAAAGGATTTGGTAAAAAGTATCCTATAAGTAAAGAAGATGATAGTTTAAATAGAAGGGTTGAAATAGAAATTCATTAATGTGTCTTTTATTCAATTTGCAATTTAATATAAAAAAGTATATAATAAATACAGAGAATAGGAGGAATTGATGTTAGAATTAGTTATTGCATTAGTATTAATTGTTTTTATTTTTTCAATATTTTTAGGCATTATTGCATTAATATTTTCAGCATTTGCATTTGTAATAGGTTTGATAATAAGTATAGTTACAAATCCTGTTGTTATACTTTTAGCAATAGCCTTTATCATATACTGTTTTTATATAGGAAAGAATAAAAGAATATAGATAAATAAAATTGTTGTGGGAAGCATAAAAAAGTGCTTCCCGTTTTTATTTGTTTTAATTGAAAAAAAAGGGCAAATATGCTATTATTAAAAGTAGATGAAAATAAAAAATGAACATAGAAAGAGGGCTAGTATGATAAGTAAAGAAGAGGTTCTAAAACTTGCTAAATTAAGTAAGTTATCTTTTGACGATATAACTATAGAAAAATTCCAAGAGGATTTAAATAATATACTAAACTATATGGAAGAGTTAAATGAATTAGATTTAGAAAATATTGAGCCTTTATATAATGTGCACGATATAGAATTAAGATTACATAGTGATATTAAAAAAGAGGAAATGAGTAAAGAAAAATTTATTAATAATTCACCTAAACATGATGAAAATTTTGTTTCTTTACCTGTTATTGTAGGGGGTAATGATGAATAATATACATAAGTTTAGTGCCACAGAATTAGAAAAATTAATATCTGAAGGTAAAATCACATCAGTTCAAGTTACAAAAGATATTCTTGAAAGAATAGAAAATGTCGATGATAAAATTAAAGCTTTTATAACAGTTGAAAAAGATCATGCTATAAGAGCAGCAGAAAAAGCAGATGAAATAAAAGAAAATACTCCATTAAGAGGAGTTCCTATAGCTTTAAAAGATAATATAGTATCTCTTGATGAAGAAACAACTTCAGCATCAAAAATATTAAAAGGATATTATGGTACATATGATGCAACAGTAGTAAAAAAATTAAAAGAAGCTAATGTTGTATTGGTTGGTAAAACTAATATGGATGAGTTTGCTATGGGTTCATCAAATGAAAATTCAAGTTTTTCAAGTGTATCAAATCCTTGGGATCTTGAAAGAGTTCCAGGAGGTAGTAGTGGAGGAGCAGCTGCAGCAGTGGCAGCATGTGAAGTTCCTATAGCGCTTGGTTCAGACACTGGAGGTTCAGTTAGACAACCAGCAGCCTTAACAGGTACAGTAGGACTTAAGCCAACATATGGAAGAGTTTCAAGATATGGACTAATGGCATTTAGTTCATCACTAGATCAAATAGGAATAATTGCTAGAAATTCTTTAGATGTTGCTAAGACTTTAGGAATAATAGCAGGTGTTGATGAATATGATTCAACAACAGTAGATATAGAAGTTCCTGATTATGCAGGATTAATAAATAGAGATATTAAAGGTTTAAAAATAGGGATAAGTAAACAATTTTTTGAAGGATTAAATCCTGAAATGAAAGAAAAAATTGATGAAGCATTAGATAAATTAGTAAAAATGGGTGCGATTTTAGTTGATATAGATTTAAAATATACTAAATACTCAATTTCTACTTATTATATAATTTCTTCAGCTGAGGCATCTTCTAATTTATCAAGATATGATGGTGTACGTTATGGATATAGAGCAGATGCAGATAACATAGAAGATATGTATGTAAAAACAAGAACTGAAGGCTTTGGAACAGAAGTTAAAAGAAGAATTATGATAGGAAGTTATGTTTTAAGTTCAGGATTTTATGATGCATACTTTAAAAAAGCATCTCAAGTTAGAAGATTAATTAAAGATGATTTTGCTAATGCATTTAAAGATGTAGATGTTATTATAACACCAACTACACCAACAACTGCATTTAAAAAAGGTGAAAAATCAAGTAATCCTATAGATATGTATTTATCTGATATATATACAGTATCTATATCTCTTGCAGGTCTTCCAGCACTTTCAGTGCCAGTAGGCTTTATAAACGGGTTACCAGTAGGAATGCAAATAATATCAAATTACTTTAGAGAAGATTTAATATTAAATGTGGCACATAAATATGAAATGGAAAGAGGAGAAATAGAGTATGAAAGAATATGATATTGTAATAGGACTAGAGGTGCACTGCCAATTAAAAACTAATACTAAGATTTGGTGTAATGCAGATGCAAACTATGATGCAAAAGATCCAAATACTTGTATTTCACCAGTTTCTACAGGTATGCCGGGAGCTCTTCCTCGTCTTAATGAAGAAGTTTTAAATTATGCAATAAAAGCAGCACTTGCATTAAATTGTGATATAAATAGAGTAAGTTATTTTGATAGAAAAAATTATTTCTATCCAGATTCACCTAAAAATTATCAAATAACACAATATTTTAAACCATATGCAGAAAATGGATATCTAGAGTTTATAAGAAACGATAAAGAAGTTAGAGTTGAAATAGAAAGAATACAAATAGAGGAAGATACAGCTAAGAGTATACATACAAAACATGAATCTATACTTAACTTTAATAGAGCTTCAATACCTTTAATAGAGATAATAACTAAACCATGTATAACTAATCCACAAGACGCATATGTATATTTAAATACTTTAAAAGAAAGATTAAAATATACTGGTGTTAGTGATGTTAGTATGGAACTTGGTTCACTTCGTTGTGATGCCAATGTGTCTATTAAAGAAAAAGGTAGTGATAAGTTAGGTACAAGAACAGAAACTAAAAACTTAAATTCATTTAAAGCAGTTGTAAGAGCTATAGAATATGAAGCAAATAGACAAATGGAACTTATTGAAAAAGGTGAAAGAGTTGTTCAAGAAACAAGACTTTGGGATGATGAAAAAGGAATAACTCGTCCTATGAGAAATAAGGAAGAAGCTATGGATTATAGATATTTCCCAGAACCTGATTTACCTAGAGTTTTAATTCTTGATTATAGAATAGAAAAATTAAAATCTGAAATGCCAGAATTTGCTGATGAAAAACAATCAAGATTTATGAATATTTATGGATTATCAGAAGTAGACGCTGGAAATCTTGTTACATCTATTGAACTTGCAAACTATTTTGAAAATGTAGTTAAATTAACAAATGAACCTAAACTTTCAAGTAACTGGATGCTTACAGAAGTTTTAAGAGTTTTAAAAGAAGAATATATAGATATTAATGAATTTAAAGTATCTAGTGAAAATCTTGCGAAACTTATAAAGCTTGTAAAAGAAGGAACTATAAGTTCTAAGATAGCCAAAGATATTTTTGAAATTATGTGTGAAGATAATAAAGATCCAAACACAATAGTTAAAGAAAAAGGGTTAATTCAAATATCAGATACATCAGAAATAGAAAAAATAGTTAAACAAGTAATAGAAGAAAATCCTGAATCTGTTAACGATTATTTAAATGGGAAAGATAGAGCTATTAAAGCCTTAATGGGATCTGCAATGAAAATATCACGTGGTAAAGCAAACCCTCAACTTGTACAAGAATTATTAATTAAAAATATGAGTAAGGAATAGTCATGAGAGGATTTAGTAAAAATATTAAGATATATATACTACTATTTTTGGCTTTTATATTAGTTTCTTTTTTAAGATTATTCTATATACAAATAATTAAGCATGATGAGTATAAGTATAATAATAAATATAGGGCTGAAATAAGGGCTAAAAGAGGGTCTATATTAACCTCAGATATGTTAGAACTTGCATTTGATCTTGAATATCAAAGCTTTATTTTGGATCCAACTTTATTTAAGGATGAAGAAGAAATTAATAAATTCTTTGATATATTACATAGTGTAGTTCCAGAAGTTGTTAAATCTGAACATATTTCTAAGTTTTTAAAGAAAAGAGAAGAAAAGTCTAGATATTATCCTTTTGAAAAAGTATTAATTACTATGGAACAAAGAAAAAAATTAGATACTTTAATAAGAGAAGAAAAAAAGAAAGATAAAGAAGTATTTAAAAATAAATTTATACATTATAATAGTGTGTTTAAAAGAAAATATGTTGATAATGAAGTTTTTGAAACTTTAGTTGGTTATTTGAATAAAGAAGGTAAGGGTGTTTATGGAGTAGAACATAAATATGATGAGGCTCTTAGTGGTAAAAATGGTATAGTTACAGGAACAAGACCGTTTTCTCCAAGTGTTGCAGAATATACTCTTCAATATTTAATAGATCAAAAAGTTGTAGAAAAAGAAGTTCCTGGTAATAATTTGGTATTATCTATTAATTCTATAATGCAATATTCATTAGATGAAGTATTAAAAGATGCTTTTGAAAAATATACACCTGTTTCAGCTATGGGTATAATTATGGAAACAGATACAGGTAGAATAATTGCTATGGATTCATATCCTAAAGCGACTAATTTATCAGAAGTTAAAAACTATAACATTACATCGTTATTTGAGCCAGGATCTATATTTAAAGCTATAACAGTGGCTTCAGCCATAAATGAAGGTAAAATAGATGAAAATACTTTAATAAGTTCTAATGGATTTATTAAGGTTAGAAATAGAATAATTAGAGATCATGATAATTCAACATTAGGTAATATGACAGTTTCTCAGATTATGGCACATTCAGGAAACGTAGGATTGGTTAAAATTTCACAAATGTTAGAACCAGAAGTATTTTATTCTTATTTATCTAAATTTGGATTAGGAAGTAAAACAGGTATAGATACTTCTTATGAAAGTGCATATAAATTATTCAATTTCAAAGATTTTACTGATGTTAGAAGGTCTAATGTATCTTTCGGACAAGGTATAAATATGACTCAATTACAAATATTAACAGCTTTAAATACAACAATTAATGGTGGTAATTTAATACAACCAAGAGTTGTTGATAGAATAATTGATAATGATGGTAAATTAGTTAAGCAAATAGAAACAGTTATAAAAAGTAAGGTTATAACTGATGAAACAAGTGCTAAGATGAGATCTATTTTAGAAGGTGTTGTTTCTTCTGGTACAGGTAGTGCTTTAAAACTTGTAGGATATAGAATAGGTGGGAAAACAGGTACAGCACAAAAAGCGGGAGAACATGGTTATGAGTATGGTAAGTATTTTTCATCATTCTTTACGTTTTTCCCAGCTGATAAACCTAAATATTCTATACTAATAACACTAGATGAACCTCATGGAGCATATTATGGTGCAGCAGTTGCTCTTCCTGTTGCTCGTGAAATGGTAGATAAAATTATACAAGCAGATAATATATTACCAAATAGTGAAGCAATAGAAGAAACTAAAGAGAATATACAAACACCGGTTGAAAATAAGACAAATAATAATAAAAAAATAGAAGATTTAGAAAAAGCTTTAAATATTAATTTGATGCCTAATTTAACAGGGCTTACAAGGAAAAATTTATTGAAATTAGATTTAAGCAAGTATAATCTTAAAATAACAGGAAATGGTAAAGTTGTTAGTCAAAGTCCAGAACCAGGTACAGTAATAAAACAAGGAAGTAAAATTATACTTGAACTTAAATAGAGAAGAGGGGTTAATGTATTATCAAATATATGTGAAAAAATATATGAATACATATACTTATGAATCAGATGAAAAGTTAGAAATAGGAACTTTTTGTGAAGTTAATTTTAGTAATAAGGAAACTATAGGAGTAGTAATACGTGAAAGTTTAGAAAAAGATTTAGGAGATTTTAAAATAAAGAAGATAAATAAGGTGTTAGAAGATATACCTATTATACCTGAAAATATTTTGAAATTAGCTATGTTTATAAACTCATACTACATTACAGATTTTTATGCAAGTTTTATGTTACTTGGGCCTTATGAAAAAATGAGTTTAGATAGAATGAGTAAACTTGAAAATGTCGATTTTAAAATTAAAAATGATATTGAGTTAAATTTTGAGCAGTTAAAAGCAGTAGAAAATATAGAAAAATCAGAAGAAAAATTACACCTTATACATGGTGTTACAGGTAGTGGAAAAACACAAGTATATATTAAACTTATGGAAGAAGCTCTTAAAAGAGATGAAGGAACTATATTTCTAGTTCCTGAAATCTCTCTTACTACACAGATGGTTAAAACCATAAAAAAAGTTTTTGGTGATAATATATCTATAATACATAGTAAAACAACCATAGCAAAAAAAACTAAAGAGTGGGAAAGAATTTATTCTGGTAAATCTAAAATAGTTATAGGAGCAAGATCAGCAATATTTGCTCCAGTTAAAAATCTTAAATATATAATTATAGATGAAGAGCATGAAAATACATATAAGCAAGAAGATAATGCTAGATATCATGTTAGAAATGTTGCAATTAAAAGAAGTATGCTTGATAATTCTAAATTAATATTAGGTAGTGCAACACCTTCATTTGAATCATATTTTTATGCTGAAAACAATAAGTTTAATTTGATTAATTTAAATCAAAGATTTAATGGAGCTAATCTTCCAGAAACTATAGTAGTTGATCTTGAAAAAGAAGAAGGCTTACTATCTAAAACACTTTTAAATGAAATGAAAGAAACTTTAAAAAGAGATGAACAAATTATATTGATTCTTAATAGAAAAGCTCATTCCATTTTAATAAAGTGTCATGATTGTGAAGAAAAAATTAAATGTCCAAGGTGTAGTGTAAATTTACAATATTATAAGCAAAAAAATATTTTGAAATGTTCACATTGTGAGTATACAACTAGAATGCCAAATAAATGTCCATATTGTTCATCTGAGAAATTAGAGTATTTAGGAGTAGGGACAGAAAAAATTGAAGAAGAATTAAATCAATTATTTGGACAGGAAAATATTTTAAGAATGGATTCTACCACTATGAGTTCAGAAAAAGCAATAAAACAAGCCTACACAGACTTTTTAGATAAAAAGTATAAGATAATTATAGGGACTCAAATAGTGGCAAAAGGATTTCATTTTCCAGATGTTACTTTAGTAGGTATAATTAATTCTGATCAAATATTACAATTTAGTGATTTTAGAGCAGGAGAAAAAACGTTTCAATTAATAACACAATCAGCAGGTCGTGCTGGTCGTGATAAAAAACCTGGAAAGGTAATAATTCAGACATATACGCCTGATTCCACACTTATCAACAGTATAGTTAATAATGATTATATATCCTACTATAATTACGAAATGGAGTTAAGAAAATTAACAAAGTTTCCACCTTTTACTAAAATGATAAAAGTAATAGTGCATTCTAAAAATGAAGAAAAAGCATTAAAGAAATCAGAAAGTATATATAAAGAATTAAAAAATAACTTTGATATAGTTAGTGTTCCTGATAGAGCAGGGATATATAAACTAAATGAAGAATATAGATACGTTATATATATAAAAACTGATAATGAAGAGTATAATAAAAATAAAAGATTTTTATTTAATATTAAAAAACAAAGTACTAAAACTGTTAGAATACTGGTGGACGTAGATCCTATTAGTATGAATTAGAAAGGTAAATATGAAAATATATGTTTATGATTCAGAGATTTTAAGAGAAAAATCAACTAATGTAGAAAATTTTGATCAAGAATTAAAGGATACATTAGATGAAATGGTAAAAACTATGAGAGCTGCTAAAGGTATAGGACTTGCAGCAAATCAAGTAGGAATAAACAAAAGGTTTTTTGTACTTGAAATAGATGGTAATGTCTATAAAATAGTAAATCCTGAAATAGTAGAATTTGGAGAAGAAAAATTTGAATTTGAAGAAGGATGCTTAAGTATACCAGGAGTATACAGAAAGGTTATAAGGCCAAAAGAAATAAAAGTTAGGTATAATGATGAAAATGGGACTTTGCATGAAGCAGATCTTGATGAAATGATGGCACGTGCTTTTCAACATGAGTATGATCATTTAGATGGTGTTTTATTTATAGATAGAATAACACCTCTTAGTAAAAACTTAATTAAAAAGAAATTAGAAAACTTGAAGAAAAATAATAAACCAAGGGAATTTTAGGTGATTAAATGAAAACAATATTTATGGGGACACCAGACTTTTCTATAGATAGTCTGAAATATATTTATGAAAATACGGATCTTAAAGCAGTCTTTACTAAAGTAGATAAAGTAAATGCAAGAGGGAATAAGGTTAATTATTCTCCAGTAAAACAATTTGCTCTAGAACATAATATAGATATAGTTCAACCAAGAACTTTAAGAAATAATGAAGAAGTTTTAGAAATTATAAAAAAGTATGATCCAGAATTAATAGTGGTTGTTGCATATGGAATGATAATACCTAAAGAAATAATAGATTATCCTAAATACGGAATAATTAATGTTCATTCATCATTACTTCCAAAGTATAGAGGTGCAGCTCCTATACATGCAGCTATTTTAAATGGAGATGATAAAACTGGTGTTTCTATAATGTATATAGATGAAAAACTAGATGAAGGGGATGTTATTTGTTCTTTAGAAACTGATATAACAGAAGAAGATAATTTAGGAACCTTACATGATAGATTAAAGATTTTAGGTGCTAAGGGATTAGAACAAGCTATATACCTTATAAAAAGTGGAAAAGTTAATGCTATTAAGCAGGACCATAGTTTAGCAACTTTTGTTAAACCTATAAAAAAAGAAGAAACTAAGGTAGATTTTAAGGATAGTTCTAGAAATATATTTAATAAAATAAGAGGACTTAATCCTTTCCCAGAAGCTTATACAATTCTAGACGGTAAAGTTTTAAAATTATATGATTCTAAAATTGTAGAATATTCAGGAAATGAAGTTCCAGGAACGGTAATAAATCTAAATAAAGAAGGAATACTTGTTAAAACGGGTGATGGGGCTATTCTTTTAAAGGAAGTTAAATTAGAAGGTAAAAGAAAACAAAAAGCTCTAGATTTTATAAATGGGAGACAAATAGAAATAAATAAAATATTAGAATAAGGAGTGGATAAAATGAAACCTAAATATGATGAAAAGGATATTTCAGGACGTATAGTTTCAAGACTTACTTTATATTTAAATATTCTTTATGATTTTTTAGAAACTAAAGAAGAGATAAATTCTATAGAACTTGCAAGTAAAATGAATACAACAGCAGTTCAAGTTAGAAAAGATTTATCTACATTTGGAGAATTTGGAGTAAGAGGTAAAGGATATCAAGTAAGACATCTTATAGAAACAATAGAGTCTATATTAGGTATAGATGAAGAAAATGAACTTATACTTGTTGGTTATGGTAAAATGGGAAAATTAATTGCATCAAATACAAGTGATGTTTTAGGTAAAGGATTTAAGTTACTTGATATATTTGAAAAAGATCCTGAAAAAATTGGTGAGAAAATAAAAAATCTAGATTTAACTATAAAAGATATTAAAGATGTTGCTAGATATATTAAAGAAAATAATGTTCATACAGCTATACTTGCAGTAAATAGTAATGTTGCACAAAGTGTTGCACAAGAAATAGTTGATGCAGGTGTTGAAGCTATACTTAATATGACAACAACAAAATTAGATTTTCCTGATGATATAGCTATAGTAAGAGCTGATATTTCAGGAAGATTAAAAGAATTAAATTTCTGGAGAAAATTTCAAGGATCTAAATTTGGAATAGATAAAGATTAATAGTTGAAAAAAAATATAGTATATGATAAAATTAAGCTGATTTGATAATGAAGGAGATGTTAAAAATAGTAATAAATAACATAGTTTTAATTATGATATCTCTAGTATTTTTTGTTCTTTTTACAGCATTTGATACAACATTTTCATATATTACTAAGATAGAAAAAGAAAGAATTACTGATATAGATGAAAAAAATATTAGTAAAACAGATAAGTTTTTAAAAGAAATATTGATGTATAAAATATTAAATAATTTAATGTTTATAATGATATATTTTGCAATAATTACTTTAATAAATGCTACATTTATTAATAATATATATTTTTATGTACTTAGTGTAATTATAATAATAGCTTTACAAGTTGTAGTAAAGGTTATATCAAAAATTAATGTATATAAGACATTGCTTTATGTAATAAATTATATAAATATATTATTAGTACTACTTTATCCTATAATTTATATTATAAAGAGCATGTATATATTTATCAATAATATATTAAATAATGGGCGTGACATTGAAGAAAGAGATTATACTGAAGATGATATAAGAAGAATGTTAAATGAAGCTTCTACTAAAGATGTAGAAGTTGAAGAAAAAGAAATGATACATAGTATTTTTAACTTTACAGATACAACTGTTAAAGAAATTATGACACCTAGAACCTCTATAATTGCTTTTGAAAGAGAGCAAAAATTAGAAGAAGTTTGGGATGAAATATTAGAAAATGAGTTTTCAAGAGTTCCTATATATAATGAGAGTATAGATGATATTATAGGTATTCTTTATACTAAAGATCTTCTTAAGTATGTGGGAAATGGATATAAAGGGATAAAACTTGGAACAATAGTTAAAAATGTTGCATATGTTCCAGAAACAAAATCTTTAACTGATATGTTAGAATATTTTAGAAAAGAACAACAGCATATGGCTATAATAATAGATGAATATGGTGGAACTTTAGGATTAATAACCATAGAAGATCTATTAGAAGAAATAGTTGGAGAAATTAGAGATGAATATGATGTTGAAGAAGAAAATTTCAAAAAATTATCTAATAATGTTTATGAAATATTAGGAGAAACATTAGTTGAAGAGATAAATGATGAATTAGATTTAGATATTCAATTATCAGAAGAATACGACACAATTTCAGGGTATATTAACTATAAATTAGATAGAGTTGCTGAAATTAATGATAAAGTTGTAGAAGAAAAATATATTATACAAGTTTTAAAGATTGATAATAAAAGAATACAAAAAGTTAAAATTATTATCAAAGAATAGGAGTAGATTATGGATAAACTTAATAATGAAAAATTAAAGGAGTTAATTAGAACTATACCAGATTTTCCAGAACCTGGAATATTATTTAGAGATATAACAACAGCTTTAAAAGATAAAGAAGGATTAAAACTTATAATCGATGATTTTACTGAAAGATATAAAGATAAAGGTATAGATTATGTTTTAGGTGCAGATGCAAGAGGATTTATCTTTGGAGCAGCTATAGCATATAATATAGGTGCAGGATTCGTTCCAGCAAGAAAAGTTGGGAAATTACCAGCAGAAACAGTAAGAGCAGATTATTCTTTAGAATATGGTAAAAATTCTATAGAAATCCATAAAGATGCTTTTGAAAAAGATGCTAATGTATTAATAGTTGATGATTTACTTGCAACAGGTGGAACAGCTAAAGCTATGGTAGAATTAGTAGAAGAATTAGGTGCTAAAGTTTATGAATTAGCATTCTTAATAGAACTTGAAGATTTAAATGCAAGAAATATTTTAGAAGGTAAGAGTGTTTATTCTATCTTAAAATATTAAAATAAATATATTAATTAAGGGTTACAACTTAGATTGTGATCCTTTTTTGTTGTAATAATAGAATAATTTTGGTATACTAAATATTATAAAGACAAAATAAATAGGAGGAATTAGATGGCTAAAGTTGCAGGACATATGTTTTTAAAAAAATTAGGTAAAAGAAGATTGCGTCCGGGAGGAGTTATAGGAACTAATTTTTTAATGTCTCATATAGAATTTAAACCAGGACAAAAATTATTAGAAGTAGCTTGTAATCGTGGTGTTAATCTATTAATGCTTGCTAAAGAAAATCCGGAAGTAAGATTTTTTGGTATAGATATGGATCAAGAATCTATAGATCAAGCTAATTTAGAAAAAGAAAAGCAGGGATTAACAAATATTGAATTTGTTAAAGGAAATGCACTGGATTTAAAATTTGAAGATAATTATTTTGATTATGTTGTAAATGAAGCTATGCTTACAATGCTTGCTAAAGATTCTAAATCAAAAGCTTTAAATGAATATTACAGAGTTTTAAAAAATGGTGGATTATTATTAACTCATGATATTGCTTTAATAAATGAATATGAGCAAACACGTAAAAGATTATCAAAGTCTATTAATGTAAATGTTTCTCCTATGCCAAAAGATGAGTGGATAGAAACATTTAAAAATTCAGGATTTAATACAATAGATTCATTACAAGGGACTTTAACTTTAATGACTCCATCAGGTATGCTAAAAGATGAAGGGATTTTAAATACTATAAAAATAGTAATTAATGGATTAAAAAAAGAAAATAGAGAGCAATTTTTAACTATGAGAAAAACATTTAAAAGTCTTGAACATAATATGAACTATATTTGTTTTGTTAATAAAAAATAGGAGGATATAAAATGGTAGGAACAGTATTTTCAGAATTAGGATTATTAAAAGATCATGATAGATTTAAATTTGTAAAAAAAGCAGGAATTAAAGGAGATAAAATAGCTAAACATAATCATCCAGAAGCCTTAATATTATTTACTGTAGTTAAGGGTGAGGTTAAAGTTTATTTAAATGATGAAGAAACTCATATATTAGAACCTGGTAAAGTATTACATTTTGATGGAGATAATTATATTTCAGCTGATTTTTTAACTGATAGTGAAGTGTTTGTAACTTTAATACATAAATAAATTTTTATATAGAAAAGAAGTGTATCTTAATCATTTTAAATATGATAGATACACTTTTTATATTTATATTCTTTATAATAAAAAAATGGTCGGTGTAACAGGATTTGAACCTGTGACCCCTTGCTCCCAAGGCAAGTGCGCTACCGAGCTGCGCTATACACCGATGTCTTTTGTACTGACAATAATTATATTATCATATATCATCATAAATGTCAAGAAAAAAATGTATATGAAAAATAAAAAAATTAAGAGTATATAAAAAGCGTGTAAAAACACGCTTTATAACTCTGAGTCATTAATACTATTTAAAAATTCTTTTATTGGAGGGATTAAATTTGAAAGTGTTCCATCTATGAATGGATTTTCAAGACCTACAGCTTCTAATAAACCTAAGAATGTTTTTGATCCTCCAAGTTTACATAGTTTCATATATTTATCCCATGCAAGTTCTTTATTTTCTTGATTTAATTTCCATATTTGGAAGGCAACTACTTGAGCTAAAGTATAATCTATATAGTAAAATGGCATTTCAAATATATGTGCTTGTTTAAACCAGAATAATCCTTCTTCATATTCAGTAATACCATCATAATCTCTAGTAGGTAAGAATTTCTTCTCAAGTTCTAACCATTTCATTCTTCTATCTTTTGAACTTACTTCTGGATTTTCATAAACATAGTGTTGGAATTCATCAACTAAAGCACCATAAGGAAGGAATAATAGGGCACCTTCTAAGTGTTCATATTTGAATTTAGTAGTATCTTCTTTGAAGAATAAATTCATCCAAGGCCAAGTTAAAAACTCCATACTCATAGAATGAATTTCTGCTGATTCTGATGTAGGCCAGTAATAATCTGAAATTTCTACATTTCTCATAGTTGTATATGCTTGGAAAGCATGACCTGCTTCATGAGTAAGTACTGTAACATCGTGAGCTGTTCCATTAAAGTTAGCAAATATAAACGGTAATTTATATATATCAAGAGAAGTACAATAACCTCCACCTTGTTTACCTTTCTTACTATCTAAATCCATTAATTCAAATTCTATCATTTTTTCAAAGAATTCATTAGTTTCAGGTGATAATTCTCTATACATAGTTCTTGCGTGATTAACCATCCAATCTCTATCTCCTTTAGGAGTAGGATTACCGCTTAAGAAATTGATTCCTTCATCATAGTATTTTAATTTATCTAATCCTAATCTTTTTGCTTGTTTATTTCTTAATTCAACATATAAAGGTACAACATTTTCAACTATTTGTTTTCTATAATTAGCAACATCTTTTGCATTATAATCTATTCTACCCATTCTTAGATATCCAACTTCAACGAAATTTTCATATCCTAATTTTTTAGCTATATTATTTCTTACTTTTACTAGTCCATCATAAATATTATCATATGCTTCTAAATTATCATGGAAAAACTTACCAACAGCAGTTACTGCAGCTTTTCTAATTTCTCTATTTTCATGTTGAGTAAACGGAGTCATTTCAGATAAGTTTCTTTCTTCTCCTTCAAACATTATTTTTGCACTAGCACTTAGTTTGCTATATTCAGAAGATAATCTATTTTCTTCTTGTAAATCTTCTATGATTTCTGGTTTGAAAGTTTTTAATGAAATATCCATTTTATCAAAAGCAAGTTTACCATATTTTTCTATTAACTCTTTTTTAAATTTAGAATTATTAAATGCATAAGTAAGCTCATTTATATATGAGCTAATTATAGGGCTATTTTCATTATAGAAATCATTTTCTTTTTCATAAAATTCATCAGTTGTATCTATACTATGACGTATATATACAAGTGAAGTTGTAGTAGTTAAATTTTGTAATAAATCATCAGTTTTTTTATAAAGATTTATAGTATCTTCTGCACTTTCTGAATTTATTACAGAATTTTTTAAATTTTCTAGTTCATTTTTAATAGTTTCAATATCAACTCTTTTGTATTCAAAATCTTTAAAAATCATTTTAAATCCTCACTTTCTTTTTGTAATATTTTAACATATATTAGGATATATTACTACTATTATTGATATATTTTATTATAATTTTTTTTACTATACTCTTTTATTTTAACAAAAATTTGACATTAATATGGATAGTAAAGTATAATTTAATAAAAAGATTTCATGAAAGGGGAATTGATGGAAAAAGTTAAAGGGATAAACCCTGTAATAGAAGTATTAAAAAGTGATAAAAATATAGAGAAATTAGAAGTGTATAAAGGGATTAATAAGACACATATAAAGAATATTTTAGATTTAGCAAGTAAAAGAAACTTAAAAATATTCTATACTGACAAAAGAGATGATAATTCTCAAGGAGTTGTCGCATATATTTCAGAATATAATTACTATATAGAATTTGCTGAATTACTTGAAAAAGAACTTGCAAAAGAAGAGTCAATTATAGTTATACTAGATCAAATTCAAGATCCACGTAATTTTGGAGCAATAATAAGATCATGTGAATGTTTTGGTGTTTATGGAATAATTATGCAAGATAGAAATAATGTTAAGGTAACTGATACAGTTGTTAAATCATCTACAGGAGCTATAGAACATGTAGGTATAGTTCAAGTTACAAATATTGCAGATACTATAGAAAAACTTAAAAAATATGGATATTTTGTATACGGAGCAGAAGCTAATGGAGATAAATTCTATTATGAAGAAAATTATCCTAAAAGACGTGCACTAGTTCTTGGAAGTGAAGGTAATGGAATGAGAAAAAGAGTTAGAGAAAGTTGTGATAGTATACTAAAAATACATTTAAAAGGTGAAATAAATTCACTTAATGTATCTGTTGCAGCAGGAATACTTTTATCTGAAATGAGTAGAGGAGACAAATAATGAAGAATGAATATATTTCAAAAGATATAGAGTCTAAATGGCAGAAAATATGGGAAGAAAATAAAGTTTTTAAAAGTGAAAATAAAGTAGAAGGTAAGAAAAATTATTATACACTTGAAATGTTTGCATATCCTTCAGGGAAATTACATGCTGGACATTTAAGAAATTATACTATAGGAGATGCTATAGCTAGATATAAAAAGATGCAAGGATTTAATGTGTTACATCCATTTGGTTGGGATTCATTTGGATTACCTGCAGAAAATGCGGCTATAGATAATGGAGCAGAACCTAGCGTATGGACAGCAAAAAATATAGAAAATATGAAAAGACAGTTAAAATTAATGGGACTTTCTTATGATTGGGATAGAGAAATTGCAACATTTAAAAAGGATTACTATAAATTTAATCAACAATTATTCATAGATATGTATAAAAAAGGATTGGTTTATAAGAAAAAATCTTATGTTAACTGGTGTCCTGATTGTCATACAGTTCTTGCAAATGAGCAAGTTGAAGATGGAAAATGTTGGAGACATAGTAAAACTGATGTAATTCAAAAAGAATTATCTCAATGGTACTTTAAGATAACAGATTATGCACAAGAATTATTAGATGGTCATGAAGAGTTAAAAGGTCATTGGCCTGATCAAGTTCTTGCTATGCAAAAAAACTGGATAGGAAGATCAGAAGGTGTTGAGGTAGAGTTTGTTTTAGAATATAACAATAAAAACATAGATATACCAGTATTTACAACTAGAATTGATACTATTTATGGAGTTACATACATAGTATTAGCACCAGAACATCCATTAGTTTCTGAAATAATACTAAAAGAAAAACCAGAAATTAAACCGGAAATAGATGCTATGATAAACGAAGATAAAATTTCAAGAGAAGCTCAAGATAAAGAAAAAGTTGGAATATTTAGTGGACTTTATGTTAAAAATCCAGCAAATGGAGAAAATATCCCTTTATATGTAGCAAACTATGTTTTAATGGACTATGGAACAGGTGCTGTTATGGCAGTTCCTGCACATGATGAAAGAGATTTTGCTTTTTCTAAAAAATATAATATAGCTGCAAAAGCAGTTATTAAAGCTAAAAATCCAGAACATGATTATGATGGTACAAAAACTTTTTTAGGTAAGGGAGAATTAATAAATTCAGGAGAATTTAATGGAATTAATAATATAGAAGCTAAAGACAGAATATTAGAAAAATTATCTAAAGATGGAAAAGCTAAAAAAACTGTTAATTTCAAATTACATGATTGGTTAATTAGTAGACAAAGATACTGGGGCACTCCAATTCCTGTAATTTATGATGAAGAAGGAAATATATATTTAGATGAAAATTTACCGGTAGAATTACCTACAGATATTGATTTTAATTCAGGAGGTAATCCACTTGAAACATCTAAATCATTTAAAGAGGTTATACTACCTAATGGTAAAAAGGGAAGACGTGAAACTGATACTATGGATACCTTTGTAGATTCTTCATGGTATTATTTAAGATATTTAGATCCTAAAAATGATAATAAAGCATT
This sequence comes from Pseudostreptobacillus hongkongensis, assembly GCF_001559795.1. Taxonomy (NCBI): domain Bacteria; kingdom Fusobacteriati; phylum Fusobacteriota; class Fusobacteriia; order Fusobacteriales; family Leptotrichiaceae; genus Pseudostreptobacillus; species Pseudostreptobacillus hongkongensis. The sequence continues at coordinate 25,102 of NZ_LOHY01000076.1, forward strand.
TACAAAAGAAGATGCAGATAGTTGGATGCCTGTTGATCAGTATATAGGTGGAATAGAGCATGCAGTAATGCACTTGCTATATTCAAGATTCTTCCATAAAGTATTTAGAGACTTAGGATATTTATCTTCAAATGAGCCATTTAAAAATTTATTAACTCAAGGTATGGTTTTAGATTATTCATTCTACTCTCAAAATGAAAGAAGATACCTATTTAGAGATGAAGTAGAATTTATTGATAATGTACCTTATAGTAAAAAAACTAAAGAAGAATTAGTAACTAAACTTGAAAAAATGTCTAAATCTAAGAATAATGGTCTTGATCCAGAAACTATATTCAATGAATATGGTGCAGATGCAACAAGATTATTTGCCCTATTTGCAGCACCACCTGAAAAAGAATTAGAATGGAATATGAATGGTGTTATGGGAGCTTATAGATTCTTAAATAGAATTTACTTAATGGTTTTAGATACATTAGATATATTAACTAAGGAATATGATAAAGTTAACTTAGATAAAAGAAATAAAGAAGATGAAAACTTACAAAGAAAAACACATTTAACTATTAAAAAAGTGACTGAAAGTATGGAAGATAATTTCCACTTTAATACAGCAATTGCAGCTATTATGGAACTTTTAAATGAAATAACTACATTTAAACAAAATGTGATAGATGCAAATAATAAGTCAAGTGAATCTGATAAAATATTTAAAGAAACTATGATGTCTGTAATTATTATGATATCACCATTTTCACCACATATTTCTGAAGAATTATGGCAAGCATGTGGTAATGCAAACTATATATTTGAAGCTAAATGGCCTGAATATATTGAAGAATTAACTCATACAAGTGAGATTAAAATGGTAGTTCAAGTAAATGGAAAATTAAGAGCGACTTTAGATGTTGCTGCTAATTTAAGTCAAGATGAAATGAAAGAAATAGCTTTATCTAATCAAAATGTTAAACAAAATATTGAAGATAAAGAAATTGTTAAGATAATATGTGTAGGAAATAAATTAGTAAATATAGTTGTTAAACAATAATAGTAATAGGAGATTATTTGTATAAATTATATACATTTAATCTCCTTTTATATAATAAAAATGAGGCTTTAAATTAGCCTCACTATAATTACCAATAAAGTTCTCTTCCATATTTACCAAATGCATTAAGAATTCTTCCTTCATCATTGTATTTTATTTGATAGAATTCTACTCTTCTATTAAATGTTTTATTAACTTCTTTAACTAATTCTCTAAAATCTAGTCTTCCTTCAGCAGTGAAATAGAAAATTAATTTATCTCCACCAAACATATACTCACCTATTACAAGATTCATTTCAGGTAGCACTCTTTTAACTATAGATTTACAAATGAAATATGCATCACGTGCTTTTTCATCTAAAACATCAAGTTCTTTGATTTCTTCTTCAGTTAATTTTCTTTTTACTTTCCTTATTTTCAAATCTTCTTCTTCAGATTCAAAATTTACTTCGTTTAGTCTATTATCACCAAGGACTATACCAATTTGATCTCCTCTAATAGTTTCAACTATAACATGATCCCCTTTTTTGTATAAATTATCTTCTTCAATGAAAAAAGGATAAACTTTTTTAGTTTTTCTAAATCTAATATTTACTATTTTCATATATCTCCATTCTCTAAAAAACTATAATACTCTTCATTACTAATAATAATATGATCTGATAATTTTATTTCAAAATATTTAAATATTTGTTGCAATTCTTTAGTTATTGATAAATCTTGTTTTGAAGGTTTAGTATCCCCACTAGGATGATTATGAACAAGTATAACAGATTTTGCGTTATATTTAAGAATTCTTTTAGCAATTTCTCTTGAATATATATCTGCTTTATCAATAGTTCCATAAAATAGATTTTCATCTTTTATCAACATGCATTTTGTGTTGAAATATAGGACTTTAAATATTTCTCTTTCTTTATCAAAATAGTCATATTTTAAATAATTAATCAAATCACCGTATGATAAGATTTTCTTTTTCTTGTCAAAAGTTTTGCATTTTAATGTATCTTCTATAATTTCAGAAAATATATTTAAAATAAGAGCTAAATTTTTAGGTAAATTAAGCTCATTTCTTTTTTTAATTAAATTTGTAATATTACCTACATTTTCTATTAAATTAATAGATAATTCTTGTGATTTTTCATCGTTTTTTCTAGTAGATAATTTAATTATTTTTTTCAAAATTTTAATTTCATCCATCAATTTCCCCTCTTGATATACCCATTCATATTTTATCATATATTCAATAAAAAAGTAAAGTTTGAAAAATTAATTGATATCTGTCTTGTTTCGTGGTAAAATTCAAAAGTGAAAAATGATAAGTATAAAGGTGGTGAATATATGACGGATATTGAAATAGCACAAAAAGCTACACTTCTACCTATAGAAGAAATAGCTAAAAAAATAGGTGTAGAAGAATATATAGAACAATATGGTAAGTATAAGGCAAAGGTAGATTTATCTATACTTGATGAGTTTGAAAGTAGAGCAAATGGTAAATTGATATTAGTTACAGCTATAAGTCCAACACCATACGGAGAAGGTAAAACTACAGTTACAGTTGGTTTAACTCAAGGATTTAATAAGTTAGGGTATAATTCTATAGCTGCATTAAGAGAACCTTCAATGGGACCAGTATTTGGACTTAAAGGTGGTGCAACTGGTGGGGGATATTCACAAGTTCTTCCTATGGAAGATATAAATCTTCATTTTACAGGAGATTTTCATGCTATAACTTCAGCTAATAATTTAATTGCAGCAAGTATAGATAATCATCTTAATAGAGGAAATGAATTAGAAATAGATATAGATAATATATATTTTAAAAGAGTACTTGATATGAATGATAGAGCTCTTAGAGAAATTACTATAGGAAAGGGAAGAATAAATGGACCTATTCATGAGGCTTCATTTAAAATAACTGTCGCAAGTGAAATAATGGCAATATTTTGCCTTTCTGAAAATATACATGATTTAAAAGAAAAAATAGGGAATATAATAATAGGGAAGAACATTCATGGGGATTTTGTGTTTGTAAAAGACTTGAAAATTGAAGGTGCTTGTGCAGTATTGTTAAAAGATGCTATAAAGCCTAATCTAGTACAAACAATAGAAAATACACCTGTGTTGATACATGGAGGGCCTTTTGCAAATATAGCTCATGGATGTAATTCTATATTAGCGACTAAGATGGCGCTTAAATTATCAGATTATACAATAACAGAAGCTGGATTTGCATCAGATTTAGGAGCAGAAAAATTCTTTGATATTAAGTGTAGAAAAGCACATCTAACACCTGATTTAGTTGTTATAGTTGCAACAGTAAGAGCATTAAAATATCATGGTCATGATGATGTTGAAAAAGGACTTTTAAATCTTGAAAAACATATAGAAAATATGAAAAAATTTAATCTACCTATAGTTGTTGCTATTAATAAATTTACTACTGACACAGATGAAGAAATTAATAGTATACAAGAATTTACAGAAAAACTAGGAGTTAAGTCTATACCTATCGATATACATGCAAAGGGTGGTATAGGTTCAAAAGAATTAGTAGAGGATATAGTTGAAACTTTAGATAAAATAGAAGATATTCCATCAGAAGAGGTTAATTCTGTATTTGAATACCTATATCCATTAGATGCTAGTATAGAAGAAAAAATAGAAATATTATGTAAAGAAATGTATGATGCAGGTGATATAGAATATAGTGAAAAAGCATTAGAAAAAATAAGACTATTTACTGAAAAAGGTTATTCTAATTTACCTATATGTATGTCAAAAACACCAGTTTCTATATCAGATAACCCTAAACTTTTAGGAAGACCTCAAGGTTATACATTTAAAATAACAGATGTTAATATATCTGCAGGGGCAGGATTCTTAGTTATAATGTCGGGAGATATATTAGATATGCCAGGGCTTCCAAAAGTTCCAGCAGCAGAAAAAATAGATATAGATGAAAATGGTAATATAGTAGGATTATCTTAAGAGTTAGGATAAGAATGAAAAATAAAAATATTTCAAAAGAATTTAAAGATGTAAAATTTGTAACTGTAGAAAATGGTGGACATTTTTTTGATAGAAGATTTAATGAAATAGCAGAAAGAGAAATTAAGGATTTTTTGAATAAAAATATAGAAAAATAGTTAATTAAAAAATATATGTGGATAGACATAAGTTTTGAAATATATATTTTTTTTATTAATAAAAACATTTAATTTATGCAATATAGAGCCTACTTTCTATACTTTTTGCTTTAAATGTCTATTGCATTTTATATTTTTTCGGGGTATATTATTAATAGAGTTATGAAACAGGAAGGTGAAGTTATGAAAAAAATATGTTTATTTTTATTTGCTACATTAGCTTTTGCAGGTACTAAAGATTTTAATGATAAAAATATTGAATCTAAAGATCTTAAGAACTTTGAAGTTGTAAGCTCTAGACTTGCATATAGTATGGCAAAAAAAGATGAAAAGAAAATTAAAGAATTAGAAGGATTTTTATATAATATAGATAAAAAATCTTCAGAGGAATTTTTAGCAAATACAGCTAAAGTAGAAAAAATATTTGTTAGAATATTTAAAACTGAAAAGAATTTAGTTCCTAAGGTTATTAAATATATATACTTTGATCCTATGGTAACAGAAGATCAAAATATAGTTAAAGATGAAATGCAAAAAATATTAGTTTCATATTATGCTAATGATACAGCTAAAATATATATAAATAATAAAGATAATAAAGCAGGAAAATTTATAACATCACTAATAAATTCTGGTGCTAAAAAAGAAAATTTAATAATATTTAATAATTCTGATTCTAAAAATATATTAAAAGATATTACTATGGATATAAAAAAATCAAATCCTGGAGTTAATGAATTTGGTATTACTCAAATGAGAGTTTTAGTTATAGGGCCTGTAAGCCAAACTAAACAAAATTTATCTCTTGCCACAGTAATATTTGATAAAAGCTTTAAAGGTATAGAAATAGATGATTTTTCATATTTAGATATTAGCAGAAAAATATTAGAATCAACAACTGATGAAGTTAGATTACAATCTTATGAACAATTAATTAATGGTATGTATTAATAAATATATATAACGTAATGAATTTTAGGAGGATACAAATGAACAAGAAAATTTTATCAAGTTTGATGGCAGTTACATTATGTGCTTCATGTACTACAGCAACTACAAAAAATGCTGAAGTTTCTCATAAAGATGTAGATTTAAGTATAATTCACATAAATGACCACCATTCTTATTTAGAACCAACAGAACAAAGAATAACTGTTGATGGTAAACAACTTAAAGTTAATATTGGAGGATTTTCAGCCGTTAACCAAAAGATAAAAGAATTAAGAGCGAGCAGAAAAAATCCACTTGTTCTACACGCGGGAGATGCTATAACTGGAACACTTTATTTCACATTATTCGGTGGGTCAGCTGATGCTGCAGTAATGAATGAAGGAACATTTGATTACTTCACTTTAGGTAACCATGAATTTGATGCAGGAAATGAAGGATTATTAAAATTATTAGAACCATTAAAAATTCCTGTATTATCAGCAAACGTAATTCCTGATAAAGATTCAATTTTATATGATAAATGGAAACCTTATGACATATTTGAAGTTGAAGGAGAAAAAATAGGTATTATAGGTCTTGATACTGTTAAGAAAACAGTAAATTCATCAAGTCCTGGTAAAGATGTTAAATTCTATGATGAAGTAACTACAGCTCAAATTATGGCTAATACTTTAAAAGCACAAGGTATAAATAAGATAATATTATTATCTCATGGTGGAACTGAAAAGAACTTTGAAATAGCTCAAAAAGTAAATGATATAGATGTTATAATTACTGGAGATTCACATTATCTATATGGTAATGATGATTTAAGAAACTTAAAATTACCAGTAGTTCATGAATATCCAACTGAATTTAAATCACCTAATGGAGAACCTGTTTTCGTTGTTGAAGCATGGTGTTATTCAGGATTAGTTGGAGATTTAGGAGTACACTTTACTAAAGATGGAATAGCTAGTATAACTAGAAAGAATCCTTATGTATTATTACATGATGATAAATTCCAAGCTAGAAATAAAGATGGTAAATGGGCTGAACTTGAAGGAGCAGAAAGAGAAGCAGTTATAAACAAATTAAAAGGGATAAGTGCTATTTCATTTGCTAAAGAAGATGAAGCAACTTCTAAAATTTTATCTAAATATAAAGCAGAAAAAGATGTATTATCTAACCAAAAAGTTGGAACAATAATAGGTGCGGCTATGCCTGGAGGATCAGCAAATAGAATACCAGGAAGAGAAGGATCAAATCCTGAAGGATCTGTTGCTACAAGATTTATTGCAGAAACTATGTTAAATGAATTAAGAACAGTAGACTTTGCAATACAAAATGCTGGAGGAGTTAGAGCTGACGTTGTTCCTGGAGATGTAACATTTAATGATGCATATACTTTCTTACCATTTGGTAATACTTTATATACATTTAAGATTTCTGGAAAAGATACTAAACAAGTAATAGAAGATGCATTACAATTTGCATTAGTTGATGGATCAACTGGAGCATTCCCTTATGGAGCAGGAATTAGATATGAAGCAAACGAAATGCCTAATGCAGAAGGTAAGAGATTAGTTGATGTTGAAGTATTTAATAAACAAACTCAAAAATGGGAAAAAATAGATGATAATAAATTCTACACTGTAGGAACAAATGCATATATAGCTAGTGGAAAAGATGGATATGCTACATTTGGTAGATTATATAAAGATCCTAAAGCAGAAGGTACAGATACATTCTTACCAGATGCAGAAAGCTTCATTAAATTTATGAAAGCTAACCCAGGATTTAATTCATATACAACTTCAAACGTTAAATTCTATAACAAAAAATAAATATTAATTGGTGGTCTTGTGCCACCTTTTAATTTGTATAAAAATAAGGATAGTATTTAGAATGTTTTCTAATTTACTATCCTTTTGATTTTATATTTCTTTTTCTTCTAATTCTGTTTTTTGATTAAATGCAAATGGTAAATACATTAAACATATAGAAGCTAAGAATAATGATACAAATAGTACCTGATAAACTATAAATGGTTTAATAAAGTTTAAGGCACTAAGTATATAATTACTTACATACATATAGTTTGTTTCATATATTCCATTTACTATAAAGGCAAGTATTATAAGAACAAAGTATCCTATAATTCCAGCTATAAATCCTTTAAATGTTATAGTTTCATCTAAATGAATAAATGCAAAAAATACAGCAAATATTTCAAGTAAATGAGTAAGCATAAATAAATAAGGATATACTGTATAATGGTAAGTTCCAAGTTCAGGGAATAATAAAGCAAGTATTGCACCTGAGAAATAGAAATAAACCATATTGAATATAACTCTTTTTCTAGTTAAAAAATATATACCAGCTAGTATAATTGATGCATTACATAAATGTAGGGGTAATACATCATAATATGGCGCCTTTTCAAATATCATTCTATAAGATGAATCTACAATTTTAGAAAGTAACATTAATACACCTAAAAATGTTACATATTTACCTTTTTCTATACCCTTAAATATATATGGTATTATTAATAGTATTATACAAAATATTAAAACTGTAAGCAAAGAACGAAAATGAACAGGAGAAAAATATTTTAAATTATATACACCGTATTCAAACATTCATATCCTCCTTTTTTAGTATAGCAATTAAAATAGCTATGTCGTTATATGTTACACCACTAATTCTAGTAGCTTGACCTATATTTGTAGGTCTTGTATAACTAAGTCCACTTATTGCTATATTTGAAAGTCCCTTTATATTTTCATAATTAAAATCATGTGGGATTTCAATGTTTTCTAATTTTTTAAATTTTTCTATCTGATTTTTTTCTCTTTCTATAAATATTCTATATTTAGCTTCTATTTCTACTTGTTCTTTAGGTATATCAGCTAAGTTACTTGTAGTTATAAATAAAGAAAGATTATCATAATTTATTTCTTTTCTTCCTAGAAATTCAAATGCATTCATAACGCCTGTCATAGAAGAACTTTCATCTATTTGTTTTAATTTTTCATTTGTTTCTTTGCTTGGATAAATTTTTATTTCTTTAAGTCTTTCAATTTCTTTTGAAATATCTACTATGTATCCTTCTAGTTCTTCTATTTTTTCTTTACTTAATAATCCAATTTTTTTAGATTTTTCTATTAAACGGATAAATACATTATCTTGTCTTAAAGTAAGTCTATATTCTGCACGTGAAGGCAGTACTCTATAAGGCTCAGGAGTTTGTTTGTTTATTATATCATCAATTAAAACTCCTATATATCCTTCATCCCGTGAAATTATAATAGGGTCTAGTCCATCTATTTTACGAACTGCATTAACTCCAGCTATAAATCCTTGAGCTGCAGCTTCTTCATATCCACTAGTTCCATTAATAGTTCCAGCTTGGAATAGGTTAGAAATAACTTTAGATTCAAGTGAGAACTTAAGTTGATATGCAGGAATGAAATCATATTCAATTGCATAACCATATCTTAAAATTTTAGCATTTTCCAATCCCTTTATAGTTCTTATAAGTTTTTCCTGAGCAAATGGTGGCATAGCTGTTGTAAATCCATTTACATATATTTCATCACTTTCTATAGATTCTTGTTCTAAGAATATTTGATGGTCAGTTTTATCGGGGAAATTCATTATTTTTCTATCAAGAGAAGGACAATGACGAGGTCCTTTGGTACTAACTATTCCTGTTACTATAGGAGAATATTTAAGTAATTCTTGTCCAACTTTTATAGTTTCAGAAGTAGTAAATGTAAGCCAAGTTGGTAAAGAATTTTCAGGTTTTTCCTTACTCATATAAGAAAAATATCTTGGTTTTTCTTCGCCATATAGTTCTTGTAAATTTTCTATATTTATACTTTTTTTATCAATTCTAGGTGGCGTAGCAGTTTGATATCTATCCATCTGTATACCTAGTTTAACAAGATTATCAGGTAATGAATTACTTGCTTTTTCACCTTGTCTACCAGATGAGTATTTAACATCTCCTATTATATATTCACCATTTAGGAAAGTTCCCGTACATAAAATTACAGATTTTGCACCGTAATTTATTCCTAAATTATCGATAACTCCTATTACTTTTTTATCTTCTACAACAAGATCTTCTATCATTCCCTGTATAACATCAAGGTTTTCTTGTTTTTCTACTATTTCTCTCATTTTTATTCTATACCAATATTTATCAGCTTGTGCACGAGTTATTTTCGCAGCAAGTCCTTTAGTATGGTTCAAGTCTTTTAGTTGTAAGTTGTATTTATCTATGTGTACAGCCATTTGTCCACCAAGCATACCTATTTCACTTACGATATGAGATTTACCTGGTCCTCCTACTGCAGGATTACAACTCATCATAGCTATATTATCTAAGTAAATGGTGAATAGTGCTGTTTTTTTACCAAGTCTAGCTGAAGCTAGCGCAGCTTCAATTCCAGCATGACCTGCACCTACAACTATAACATCATAATTTTGTTGCATATTGCCTCCCTAAATAGTGATACTTTTATCTTCTACGATAAATTCACCTATAGTTTCATCAACACATTGTCTAAGATATCTATTTTCATCTAAGGTAAATATATTTTTAAATTCACCTTGTCTATTTCTATCTATTATTAAAGAAATTATGGTATCATTAAAATCTGTCAACATATTATAATCACCCATACTATCACCAGCTACAAGAATAGGATCTTTTTGATATTTAAGTTTTAATATCTCAGATATAATTTTACTTTTACCTTCTCCTACAGGGTTAATAGTATTGTTTTTTATTTCTCCAGTATATTTATCATTAATAATTTCAAGTTCCTTAGCATATATACCTTTTATATAAGGTTTTAAAGGTTCAAGGACTGTTTCAACTTGTTCTTTAATAGAAGCTGAAATTATATATACATCTATATTATTATTGCTTAGATCTTTTATTAATTCATACATTTCGTTTGTTATTTTAAGCCCAGTTTTATAACTTGATATATTATCTTCATATACCCAATTTTCTATTCCAAATTCTACATTATTATGATAATTTATACTTTCTTTTATTATTTGTATAGCCTCATTTTTATTAAGCCCTTTAAAACAAAATAAAGTAGATAAATCAAATTTGTTGTATTTAAAATAGAAATATTCAACTGTATCATAAAAATTTGCTAAAAATTCTAGATATTCTTCGCTATTTGAATCTGAATTATATGCCTTTTCATATATATTACAAAAATCATTAATTATGTTATATTCTTCAGGAAATTTATTTAACATAAACTTTTTTAAATCTTTTGGAAGAATAAATAATTTTTTCTTTTTTAATATATAGTGAGTACAAGCAAATTGAATATCATTCATAAGTATAGTATTATCACAGTCAAAAATAGCATAATTTTTACCTTCTGTATTTAAAAGTTGATCTAAACTATTTTTAATTTTATTGTTCCACATTTTTCCTCACATTTTTTGTTTGTTGTAATAATATTATACTATATAAAGCATTAAAAGTAAACAAATAAAGAGTTGAGATGTGTTATTCTTTAACCTTTAAATATTAAAATTTCTTGAAAATATATTTTGTTTATGATAACATATAGATAATTTAAAAATAGCAAATCAGGAGAAAAAATGAAAAAAATATTAACAGCTAGTTTAATATTAGCATCACTTGGATTACTTGTTTCATGTGGACCAGGTAAAGCAAGATCTGAAATGGGTGTAGAAAAAGTTGATTTAAAATTTGCACAAGAATGGACTAATGATCAACCTGTAAAAGACGGAGAAGTATATAAAGTAGGAATGGTTGTAACATCTCCATTTAAAGGAATTTTATCACCTATACATTCTGATACTGCAGATGATGGTATTATACTTGGAATGATAAGTGAAGAAATATTCTGGCAAAATGATAATTTCCAAAGAGCAGATGTTGAAGGTGGAATGGCAAGTTATCATATAGATGTAGATAATAAACAAGTTATAATTAAATTTAAAGAAGGATTAAAATGGTCAGATGGAGAACCTTTAGGTGTAGATGATTTAATTTATACTTATGAAGCAGTTGCTAACAAAGATTATACTGGTTCAAGATTTGATCCAATTGAATTAGGTAAAATTGTAGGATTAACAGATTATCATGAAGGTAAGGCAAATTCTATATCAGGACTTGAAAAAGTGTCTGATACTGAACTTAGAATGCACTTAACAGAAGTTTCATCTAATTTAACTGTTAGTGGTGGAGCTTTATCTATATCTGGTATGTTATTACCTAAACATTACTTAAAAGATGTAGCAATGAAAGATTTAGAAACTACAGATAAATTAAGAACTAAAACAATTTCAAATGGTAAATTTGTAATTAGTAAAATAGTTCCAGGAGAAAGTGTAGAGTTTGTTCCTAATGAATACTATTACCAAGGTAAACAACCGGTATCTAAAGTTGTTTTAAAAACATTAACACCACAACTTGCAGTTGAGGCATTAAAACAAGGTGAATACCATGAAATTATTGGATTACCTCAAGATTCATATGAAAAATATAAAGATTTATCTAACTTAGCAATACTTGGAAGACCAGCTTTAAATTATAGTTACTTAGGATTTAATTTAGGTCATAGAGATAATGAAAAAGGAATAAATATTCAAGATAGAGATACTCCTTTACAAGATGTAAGAGTAAGACAAGCAGTAGGTTATGCATTAAACTTACAAGAAATAGCAGATGCTTACTACCATGGATTAAGAGTAAGAGCTAATGGAGTAATACCTCCAATATTTGCATCTTTCTATGATTCAACTCTTGAGGGATATGACTATAATCCAGAAAAAGCTAAAGAATTATTAAAAGAAGCAGGATATACAGATACTAATGGAGATGGAATAGTAGATAAAGATGGTAAAAATCTAACATTAAGATTAGGAATGGCTGGAGGTTCAGATGTTGCAGAACCTATTACTAAGGCATTACAACAATACTGGGCTGCAGTAGGAATAGATGTACAATTAACTAATGGAAGATTATTAGATAATAATGTATTATTTGAAAAAATGGCTGCAAACCCTGATGATATGGATATATTTGCTGCAGGATGGTCTGTTGGAACATCACTTGACTTTGGTGGAACTTATTCAGAAACAGGATCATTTAACTTCATGCGTTTTGTTGATAAGAAAAATGATGAATTATTAAAGGCTATAAACGATCCTAAAGGATTAACAGATCCAGAATACAAAGCAAATGCATATAAAGAATGGCAAAAATATATGATATCTCAAGCGCCAATTATACCATTCATGTTTAAATATGATGTATCACCAGTTAATAAGAGTGTTAAGAGATCTACAGTATATATCGCAACTGAAAAATCTAATTCACAAGTAGCGGTAGTAGCTCAACCAGAAATAGCTAAATAAGAATATAAAAATATAAAAAGTGTGATAAAATTAGATGTATTTTCTAAATTTATCACCTTTTTAAATATATAATTAAAATAACCATCTAATTTTTCTTGACAAATTCTAAAATGTGTTATATAAATTAAACGTAGATAGATGTAAAACATCAAGTGAAAAAATTGTTTTGTCTTTCTATAAGTTTAGGAGGCGTTTTAAATGGGTATTAAGAAGGGTACTAAGAGAACTTGGGATATTTGGAAACACAAAGATGAAAGTGAATTCAGAAAGATCAATGTTGGGATTAGATTAAACAGAGAGGAACATGAAAGGCTACAAAACGTAAAAAAGAAAGTAAAATATACAACGGCAGATATTTTATTAATAGGTATAACAGCTGTTGAAAATGATAGTTATTAAAATTAAGGCGAGAATTTAATCTTGCCTTAAATTTAAGTTAGGAGGTAAAATGTCGCATGCCAAAGCAATACTTTTTGGTGAGCATTCTGTAATATATAATAAAAAAGCCATTGGAATACCCTTAAGAAATATTATTATAAATGTTGAAATAACTAAAGATAAAATTATAGAAGATGAACACGTGAAATATATAAAAGATTTAATAAAAGGAAGATATAATATAAAGGAAGAAATATATTTTAGAATAAATTCAGATATACCAATTTCAGCAGGGCTTGGTTCTTCAGCGGCACTTGCAATAGCTATTGCTAAAGAAGTTGAAAAAAAATATAATATAGATGTAGATATTTTTGATATAGTAAATATATCAGAAGATAAAGCACATGGAAAATCAAGTGGTCTTGATTTACAGATAATTGCAAATTCAAAACCAATAATCTTTGAAAAAAATAAAGGTATTAAATTATTTAACTTTAATTTATCAAAATATTTAGTTATAGCAAATACTGGAATTAAAGGAAATACAAAAGATGCAGTATCACAAGTTGCAAATAATATAGAAAAAAATATGAAATATATAGATGAATTAGGAAATATAACAGAGGATGCTATTAATTCAATAGTTGAAAATAATGTATATTTATTAGGTGAGCTGATGCGTAAGGCACAAGAAAATTTAAGAAAATTAGGATTATCTAATGATAATATAGAAAAACTAATAAATATAGGTAGAGATATTTCAATTGGAGAAAAGATAACAGGATCAGGACTAGGGGGCTGTATAATTTTTTTAGTAGAAAATTTAAAAGATGCAAAAAAATTATCTGAGAAACTTTTAGATGGAGGAGCAAAGCAGACATGGATAGAGGGTATATAAATATAGCAATTGTTAAGTATTGGGGTAAAAAAGAGTTTAACCCATATTTAATACCTAGTCAAGGAAGCATATCTTTAACTTCTAAAAATCTATATACAGATACTAAAATAGAAAAGTCAGATGTAGATGAATTTTATTTAAATGGAATAAAGCAAGAAGGAAAAGAATTAGAAAAAATTTTTAAATTTGTTAATAAAGTGATAAATGATAGAGAAAGTATAAGAATAATTAGTGAAAATACAGTTCCAACGGCTGCAGGACTTGCATCAAGTGCAAGTGCATATTGTGCTTTAATTCGTGCTTTAAATAGATACTTTAATCTTAATTTAACTACTGAAGAAATGGCTAAAATTTCAACTATGGGGTCAGGATCAGCTTGTCGTAGTTTCTATAATATGGCTGCTTTTGATAAAGATGGTAATATTTATGAAGTTAGTACAGATTTAAATTTATCTATGTTAGTTCTTGTGGTCAGTAAAGATAAAAAGAAAATATCTTCAAGAGATGCGATGGAACTTGCAAAAAGTTCAGTTATATTTGAACACTGGGTAAATAGAGCAAATAAAGATTTTGAGGATATGAAAGAAGCATTAATTAAAAATGACTTTATAAAAATAGGACAAATTATGGAAGCAAATACTATAACTATGCATAATACTACCTTTAGATCAGTACCATCATTTAGTTTCTTAAATGATAAAACATATTCAGCTATAAAAATGATAAAAAGAATTAGAAGAGAAAATGATGTTAAAATGTATTTTACTATGGATGCAGGGCCTAATGTTAAAATCCTATATTTAAAAGAAGATGAAGAAAAAATATTAAAGATTTTAAATGAATATTTTGAAGGAGAAATATTATTATGTTAGTTAAAGCTGGATCAAAACTTTATTTATCTGGTGAATATGCAATATTAAGTGATAATTCATATGCAATAATATCATACATTCCTAAATATACATATCTTGAAATATTAGAAAATAATAATGTTTTAGAAATAGAAACAGATATAGAAGATAAAGATGGATATATTTTAAAATGTATTAGATATATGGAAGAATATCTTAATATGAATCTTAATTTTAAATATAGATATTACACAGAATTATATAGAAATGGAGTTAAATACGGTCTTGGATCTTCAGCCTCTGTTTTAGTAGTGACTATAAAAGGTATATTTGAAATATTAAATAAATCATATTCTAAAAAAGAATTGTTTGATATTGCAGTTGATATATCAATAAGAGAAAATATTAAAGGATCTTTTGGTGATTTGGCATGTATTTGTTATGAAAATCATATTTTATTTAAATCTTCAACTAGAGAAAAAAGAGATTATGATATACAAATAATAGATAATAAGGTTAATTTGGATATAAAAGCTATATGGACTAAAGAAACTTCATCAACTTCTAAAATGATATCTAATCTAAATATTAATGATAAAAATTATATTATTTTTTCTCAAGTATCTAATGAGATAGTTAAAAATATGTATAATAACATACTAAATAATAATATAAATGAATTATTAAAAAATATAGAAAAATTAAATAAAAACTTGCATTTTTTAGAAGAAAAATGTAATATAAATATACATTCTAAAAGAATAGAAGAATTATTAGAGAAGTATGAATATTCAAAAATTTCAGGTGCAGGTGGTGGTGATTATATACTTTCATTTGAAAAATCACCTGAGAGTAATGAAATTTTTATTAAGTTGGAGGAAGAATGAAAAAATTAATTTTATTGTCTTTTCTATCATTAATTTCATTTTCAAAATTAAATTATGATATTAAAGCCAATGTTAATATAGGATCGTCAGAATTAACAGTTTATAAAAAAATACCTACAGAATCTAATTTTAAAAAAAGTGTTGGAGTAGGTGTTGAATATGGTGATAAGGTACTTGGAGGTAAATCTAAGTTTATTTCTCCATATTTTAGTGCTGAATTAAGTGGTAATATTAGATATGAAGTTAAACTTTTTACTACATTAAATGCAGGCTATATACATTATCTAGATGATAGTAATAAGACTAAATTAAATTTAAAATATTTAATAGGGGTTAATTATTGGGATTTAGCAGAATTTCAAATATCAACTTCAACAACAAACTTATTTACAGTAGGTGCTGGAGTAAGGTTGGGAATATAAATAAGGTAGGGACTCCCTACCTTATAATTTTTCAACTTCATTTTTAAGTAAATCTTTTTTTAAATCATTTCCTATGAAAATTACATCATTAGTTTCTTTTTTTTCTATAAATGATAATTCATAATTACTATCAACTAAATCAAATCTAATATAGAAATTAGAATATTGGAATATACCTTTAGCACGACAAATATTTCCATAATATCCTAGAATTATTTTATCTATGAAGTATATTAATGATTCTATACTAGAACATTTAGAGTTAGTATAACTCATATTTTGTAATTTTTGATTAGAAATTACGATATCTTCTTTTTCTTTTTTAATAAGTTCACCATCAAATAAATTGTTCCAGTAATTTATATCTTCATTATGATAATCTTCTTTAAATATTTGTACTTTAGGATTTAAAGTCTGAATATCTTTACAAATTAATTCGATTTCATTTTTATCTACAAATTCAGTCTTAGATAACTGTACATTAGTTGTAGAAGTTATTTGATCTATAAATACATCTTTATATTTATTTTTGTATTTAAAGTAAGTGCTACAATCAACTATAGTTATAGGGTTTAATAATTTTATTTGATCGTATTCTACAGCTTGTATATTGCTTATAACATTACTTAGTATTGCAACACCAGAGGGTTCTACTATTAAAAAATCTAGTTTTAATGAATTTTCTATTACTATAAGTGATGCAGAAAAGTCTGCTTTTGTACTACAACAAACACAACCATTAGACATTTCCCATACTTCGACAGATTTATTATCTAATTCATTTTTTAATATATCTCCATCTATATTTATATCTGCAAATTCATTTTCAAATATGACATATTCTCTTTTAGTGGTTTCTACCATTTGCTTTATAAAAGTAGTTTTACCAGCTCCTAAAAATCCAGATATTACTAGTACTTTCATATTTCACCTCTAGAAAAATTAGCTCATCTTAAAAAGGTGAGCTAATTCTAATTATTCCTTATTTAACATTTTTAGTATGATCTTTATCCATATAAACAACTGGTTTAATTAATCCTTCTGGTTTAGTTCTCATTAATTCTAATGCATCTTCAACACCTTCAAATCCATAGAATTTGTGAGTTAACATATGTCCTGGGTCAACTTTTCCGAATTGAATTAATCTAGCTAATTTTTCAAGTCTTAATCTTCCACCAGGCATTAATCCTCCGAAGATGTTTTTGTGTGCCATTCCAGCTCCCCATTCAACTCTTGGTAT
The DNA here is from genome assembly GCF_001559795.1 of Pseudostreptobacillus hongkongensis. Classification (NCBI taxonomy): domain Bacteria; kingdom Fusobacteriati; phylum Fusobacteriota; class Fusobacteriia; order Fusobacteriales; family Leptotrichiaceae; genus Pseudostreptobacillus; species Pseudostreptobacillus hongkongensis. The sequence goes on from NZ_LOHY01000076.1 coordinate 42,339, forward strand.
GTTGATGTAATCTCCAGTACCTAAGTAGTTAACGTTTCCTATACGTCCACCTGGTTTTAATACTTTCATTGCAGTTTCAAATAATCTTTGATCTCCACCAGCTATGATTACTTTATCTACACCTTCACCATTAGTTAATTCCATGATTTGATCTTCAGATGGAGCTTTCATAAAGTCTACTGCATCAGTTGCACCATAGTAGTTTAATGCAATTTCAAATCTTTCAGGTCTTGAATCAACAACTATTAATCTTCCAGCACCTTTAAGAGCGGCAGCAGCTGTAGCCATTAACCCAACAGGTCCTATACCAAATACAGCAACTATATCACCGAATTGCACGTCAGCAAGTTCAGCAGCATGGAATCCAGTAGGTAACATATCACTTAACATACAAGCAACCCCATAGTCCATTCCTTCAGGTATTAAAGCTAAGTTTCCATCAGCATCATTTACATGGAAATATTCTCCAAATACTCCATCTTTGAAGTTAGAGAATTTCCATCCAGATAACATACCACCTGAGTGCATTGAATATCCTGCTTGAGCTTCTCTTGAATTCCAGTCTGGAGTGATAGCTGCAACTAATACTCTATCTCCAACTTTGAAGTTTTTAACTTCAGATCCTACTTCTACTACTTCTCCACATCCTTCATGTCCAAGGATCATGTCATAACGTTCACCAATTCCACCTTCATAAACTGTATGAATATCTGATGTACAAGGAGATAATGCAAGTGGTCTAACTATAGCATCATTTGGACCACAATAAGGTGCATCCTTTTCTATCCAACCAACTTCTCCAATACGTTTCATTGCGAAACCTTTCATTTTACCAGTCATTTTAAACCTCCTAAAACTTTGTTCTAATTTTAACTTCAGTATTAGTATACTATGCTTTTTCTAAAAGGCAATAGCTTATATTAAGTTTATTTTTTAACAAATATTTAAAAGTGTATAAAATGGAATAAATAAAGGGAAAATTGATTTGGAAAAATGAAAAAAATTATAAAAAATATGAATAGAACATATATTCAGTGTTAAAAAAATTATGTTATATAAATTATTAATAAAAAGAGTTTTTGTTTTAATTATAACTTATGATCCCATAACTTAAAATAATAATATATTTTGATTTGTAAAATATATTTAATCTATGATATAATTAAAAATAAAATAAAGGTGGTTTATGTCGTATTCATCAAAACTTAAAGAAGAGATTTTAGATATAGAAGTCAAAGATAAAGAAGAAATTTTAGCTGAACTTTTTGGATTATTTTTATCTAAAAATTCATTTAAAAATAATGGAATAGAATTTAGTAGTGAAAATTTTAGATTAACTCAAAGAGTGTACAAGCATATATTAAAGGTTGTTGATATTAAACCACAAATAAAATATATAATTGCTAAAAGATTTTCAAAACCAAGAGTATATAATATATCTATAAGGATAACAAAAGAAATAGAAGGTATATATGCTGAATTTTTAAAGGAACTTTTTAAATTTAAAAAGTTTTTAGAAGTTGAAGAATTAATCCCAGTTATATTAAGAGGATATTTTTTAAATTCAGGATATATAAAAGATCCTAATAAGGGCTATACTTTAGATTTCTTTATAGATACAGAAGATGCTTCAACTTTTCTATATATGTTATTAAAACACATAAATAAAAGAGTTTTTCATACAGATAAAAAAAATAAGAATATAGTATATATTAGAAACTCAGAAGATATATTAGATATAATATACATGATGGGTGGAGAAAAAATATTCTTTGAATATGAAGATGTAACTATAATTAAAGAAATGAAGAATAAAGTAAATAGAAAATTGAATTATGAATTAGCAAACGATATGAAAAGTGAAGCTGCAGCTATTAAACAAATAGATATGATAGAATATATAGATGAAAAAATGGGACTTTCTAATTTAACTGATGCACTTGAAGAAATAGCAAGGCTTAGATTACTAAATGAAAGTGATTCATTTCAAGAACTTGCAGATAAATTAAGAATTTCTAAATCAGGTATAAGAAATAGATTTAGAAGATTAGAAGAAATATATCTTGAATTAAAGGGAGTAAAAAATGAAAAGTCTAAAAGAACAAAATAATTATGATGAATTTTTACAAGAATATTCTCTGTTTAATGAAAAAAGTAAATATTTCAAAATAAGTAAAGATGGAAATATTAGTATACTAGCACCAAGCTATATTTTAGAAATTGGGTATATGTATATAGTTAAAAAATTTAAAAAAGCAGAAAAATTATGGAATGTTGAAGATATTGTTGTAAAAAAATATAAAAAACTTAAAAGACACTCCTGTTTAGATATAGATGAACTTGAAGATAAATTTTTTAGAACAATAATTAATAGAGATAGTGTACATGTTTTAGGGTTGGGAAATGAGTTAATAAGAAGAGATGATAAAAAATTCTTTGACATACTTTACCTGAATTCTAAAATATCAAATGATAATAATAGACTTATAAAGCTATATTTATTTGAAAAAATATATAAAGAAATAGGATTAAATGATGCATTATTAACTAATATTTTAAGATACTTTACAACATCGCAAGAAGGTTATGGTGTTAAAACTAGTGTAGATGCACTTTATTCATATATTTATGAAAAGAAATTTGGAGAAATATTAGATATTAATTGTAATAAAAAAAATGATATAAATGATATAATATTAGAATTTTTAAAAGGAGATGAATAAAATGTTAGAGATGAAGTTTATTAGAGAAAATACTGATCTTGTAAGACAAAGTTTAAAAAATAGAAATAGTGATTTTGATTTAGAAAGATTATTAGAATTAGATAGTATAAGAAGAGAAAAATTAACAGAAGTTGAAACTTTAAAGAAAAAAAGAAATGATGTTTCAGCTATAATAGGTAAAAATGCTAGAGAAGGTATAGATTCAACTGAATTAAAAGAAGAAATGGGTAAAGTTAGTTCAAGAATTAAAGAATTAGACTTAGAGTTAGTTTCAGTTGATGAAGAACAAAGACTATTATTATTAACTATTCCTAATGTATTACATAGTAGTACACCAGTTGGAAAAGATGAAAATGATAATGTTGAAGTTAGAAAGTGGTCAGAACCTAAAGAGTTTAATTTTGAAGTTAAATCTCATGATGAATTAGGAGTTAATTTAGATATTTTAGATTTTGAAAGAGGAGCTAAACTTGCTGGTTCAAGATTTACTATATATAAAGGGATGGGAGCAAGACTTGAAAGAGCTTTAATAAACTTTATGTTAGATACACATACAAGTGAACATGGATTTAAAGAAATATTAACACCACAACTTGCTAAAGGTGAAATAATGGTAGGGACAGGTCAATTACCTAAATTTGCAGAAGATATGTATAAAATTGAAAGTGAAGATTTATACCTTATACCTACAGCAGAAGTTACACTAACTAATATGCATTCAAATGAAATATTGAAAGAAAGTGATCTTCCTATGTATTTCTGCGGATTTACAGCATGTTTTAGACAAGAAGCAGGTAGTGGAGGAAGAGATCTTAAAGGACTTGTAAGACAACATCAATTTAATAAAGTTGAAATGGTTAAGATAGTACATCCAGAAAAATCTTATGAAGAATTAGAACATATGACAGGATGTGCAGAAAAAATATTACAAAAATTAGGACTACCTTATAGAGTTGTTGCATTATGTAGTGGAGATATAGGGTTCTCAGCTGCTAAAACTTATGATTTAGAAGTATGGGTTCCATCTCAAAATAAATATAGAGAAATTTCAAGTTGTTCAAATACAGGAGATTTCCAAGCAAGAAGAGCAATGATAAAATATAGAAATGAAGAAGATAAAAAAAGTTATTTCGTACATACACTTAATGGTTCAGGGCTTGCAGTAGGTAGAACATTACTTGCTATAATGGAAAATTATCAACAAGAAGATGGAAGTATTAAAATACCAGACGTTTTAGTCCCTTATATGGGTGGTGTAACAGAAATTAGATAAGAGGTAAAAATGAGAATATTAAAGTTATTAATATTTATAATCGTATCTATATTTTTGGTAATATTTTTAGAATTTTCTGGATTGGTTTATCATAATAATATACTAGCCTCTAAATATGAAACTCATGGTATAGATATATCTCATCATCAAGTTAGACTTAATTGGAGTTTAATTGATAAAAAATATAAATTTGTACTGATGAAAGCAACTGAGGGTAAAGATTTTTTAGATACAGATTTCTTATACAATTGGAATAAATCTCAACTAAGTGGATTTAGGGTAGGAGCTTATCATTTTTTCACGATGTATTCAACTGGAGAAGAACAGGCTAATTTCTATATATCTAAAGTTCCAAAAGTAAAAGGAGCCTTTCCACCTATAGTAGATTTAGAAATATCAACAAAATATCCTAAAGATATAGTTAAAAAACAATTAGGAGATATGATTGATATATTAGAAGATTATTATGGTAAAAAAGTAATAATATATGTAAATAGTAGTACATATGATAAATATGTTAAAAATGAATTTCCAGATAATCCTATATGGTATAGAAATATTAAATATTATCCAGAAATACCTAACTGGGAAATATGGCAATATTCTAATAGGGGTAGAGTTAGTGGTATAGATGGATTTACAGATAGAAATGCTATGAAAGAGAAAAATATAGATGATTTTATAGAAAAATATAGAATAAAATAAATAAAGAGATTGCTTGTAAATTATAGGGCAATCTCTAATTTATTTTTTACTAATAATTTATATTTCTAGACTCATAATCTATATTTTCTTTAAGTGTATCAATATCTTTTTTTAAAACATCTAATTGATATTCTAATTCTTTTTTTTCATAATCATCATTAATTAAATCTATTTTTTCTAATGTTTCTTTGTATTCAATTTGTTTTTCTTTTAATTGTTTTCAAGGAGAAGAAAGAATTGCAGGATATGGACTTAATCCGTCTAAATACGGAATAATGGGCAGTGAGTTTGCAACTATAACTACTGCTATTGATAATAAAGGTTATTCTGTATGTTTCATATCTTGTTTAGGTAAATTATCAAGTGAGTTGTTTGTTGATTTATTTGATGAGTATTTAGAATCTCCTTCATATATTTGTACTGATTCTAACTCTATATACAATAAATATTGTGAAATTAATAATATACCTCATTATATTAAACCCTCTAATTATGATAGATTATTAGATGAATACGATTTATTTAATAAAACTAACGAACAAAAAGAAAAGATATTATTAAAGTTATATAACGATGATAAAATAGATAAAATCTTAAATAAAGGTAGATTAAATTATTTAGAATTTAAAGAATTAAAATCTAAAAATAGATTAAGCCTTGCAAGAGTTAATGAACTACATAATGAGATTAAAAAGTTTATAAATGTAAATAAAACAAATGTATCTACAAAATACTTAAATGATTACATTTTATTTTTTAATTATATTAGAAATTATAAAGTGAGAAATGGTAATTACCCTAGTTCTAAAAAATATTTATTGAGATATTAACTCAAAAAGTAAACTATACAATAAATGATATAAACAATTAGATTTACCAAAACCTACTGGTAAATATATGGCTATGTTAAAAGAAGAAACAGAAAAACTACAAATATTAACTAATAATACATTTACTTTTAATAATGAAGATAATGTTGCTACATTTAATAAAATAGAAATTTTATTGAATATACCTAAATATAAGTTATATGAACTAGCTAAGCATTATAAAATACAGAAATATAAAAAACTAGCTAAATGGTGCTTAGCTAGTCTGTTGTTAAAACAAAGTGATATTGATATTATGTTGTATAAGGTTCTGTTGAAGGATAGGGTTATTAAAGAATAATAAGAGACTGTGAACTTTTTATACTCTCATTTAGAATAGTAATTATTTTAAAAATTCACACTTAAATAATGTTAGTACTATTTTATTCAAATAATAATTTTTAATAATGTTTTTAGTATCTTTATATGTCCGTTTAATTCTAGATAATTATATTCAATTTTATCTTTTTCATCTATATATTTTATATTTAATTCTTCATCAATTTGATACAATCCATAAGTAATTTTATTATTATATTTTTCTATTTTTTACTCGTTTATATAATTTTTTCTTTTTAGGATCAGTATAACCATCTTATCCTTTAAAACTTCCATTATATCTTGTAAATTTATTACTCGCTACTTTATCAAATAATTCTTTATCGTTTCTTAATATCTTTTTCTTCTTTTGATTTTATTTCAGTTCTATATATTCCCATAAGTTGTAAATGTGGAGTAAATTCATCAAATTGTATTACTTCAGATAAGACTCTATAATCTTCTCCTATATAATTTTTAACAAAATCAGATATATCTTTATAAAAGTTTACCCACTCATCTTTGCTTGTATTGTTGGTGTTGTAGAATAAAAATATTCATATTTACTACTTTCTTTATTTAATGAATAATCTGTATTAGAAATATATGTATTATATTCATTTATATCAATTTTTTTTAGTATAATATTCTCATTTGATAATTTATGATTCATATTATTATTTTTTGTTCTCAAATACTTTCATATTCTTGAGATATATTTATTATTTGTTGTCTTGTTGTAACTAATTTAATAGATTTTCTTTTAAAGTTAGAAAATAATTTTATTTGTCTTGCTACTGACATTTTTTTCATTCCTTTCTTATATCGTCTAGGAGTTTTGTTATCAAAAATTAAAAAAATTTGAATTTATTGCATTTTAATTAGTTTTAATATTTTATTTTATCTAAAAATATAATTTTTAGGTAAAATGGGGTCAAGGGGGCCTTGCACGTTAAATGTCAAGGTTAAAATGAGCACCCATTTCCTTGCATTATAAAATTCTATAATACTAATTATAAGTTGTAAAAAATGATAATATTTTAATCATTATCATTCTATATATTAATTTTATTATTTCAAAAATTTTTTTAATTGATATTCTATATCTTCTATTACTATTATATTATCTGAAATTTTACATTCAAATAAATCATCTTTTGTTTTTACTATTATTCCGTATGCAAAATTTTTATTTTTCATTGATTTTATTAAATTACTTTCACATTCTAACATTGTTTCATTTTCTTTTTGTATTTTTATTCCTATCAATTTATCATTAATTTTCTTTTTTAAAATTGCATCTAACCCCTTATTTCTTTGTACTATATTACAATCAAAATTAGACAATATCATTTTTTCTCTTTCATTCTTTTCATCATAATCTTTTATACCCTTTGCTAATAATTGAGATTCTGTTTTTATTGGATTTTCTAATCTTTTTTCAGCTATTTTTATTGCATCTTCATTTATATCAAAACCTATAAATTTTCTATTCATAATTTTAGCCGCTACTACGGTTGTTCCACTTCCTAAAAAAGGATCTAAAACAAAGTCATTTTCATCTGTTGATATTTCTATTATTCTTTCTAATAAATGAATAGGTTTTTGAGTTGGATATCCTGTTCTTTCCTTAGCTTTTGGATTTAAAAATGGTATTTCCCAGACATCTCCTAGTGGAACTCCTTTTTTTTCTGTTGAATATACAATTTCTCCTTTATCATTTATTTTATATTTTGATTTTCCATTTTCGCCTTTTTCTCTATCTTGTAATATTTGATCAATATTTGTAGTATATGAATAATTTTTATATATTATATTAAATTTAAAATTATTAGTTTTAGTAAAATGATATATATTTTGATGTGAATCTAATAACCCTTTTTTTGAATTACTCCATCTTTTATATGTCCATATTATTTCACTTCTAAAATTTTCTACTCCAAATATCTCTTCTAAAATTATTCTTATTCTATGATTTGCAATTTTATCACAATGAACAAATATATTCCCTGTATTTTTCAATATTCTTTTCATTTCATTTAATCTTAATTTTAAATACTCAATATATTCTGTAATATTTTCCCATTTATCAGAAAAACTATATTCTATTCCTTCTTTACTTGTTAATTTTTGATTTTGTTGTGTAAAAAATGGTGGATCCAAATATATCAAATCTATTGAATTATCTTTAATTTTTTTCATTCCTTCTAAACAATCATAAAGATATATTTTATTTGTTTCCATATACTTCCTTTTCACATGCTATTCTTTTTAGAATTTCAAGCAAATCTACTCCTGTCATTTTTTTTATATAATCCCAAGACTTATCTCCATAATAATATTCTCCTCCAATTCCATTATATAATGTCTCTAATGTTTGTTGTATATTTTGTGCTTGTTTCCTGTTTGGATAATAAAACATTATTCTAATAGGTTTATATCCATATTTGGATATTGCTTGAACTCTTGTATGTTCTTTTGTAATATGATCCCCGTCAGTTGTCGCATCTCTCCATTTTATTTCATAAGCATTCTTTTCTACTAAACAATCAATTTCAAAATTTTTAGGTCTCATTCCAATATTATTTTCAATTCTAACTTTTTGTGCGTCTGGATATCTATATTTAAAACACATTAAAGCAGCTTCTTCTAAGAAAGACCCTGCTGCTTTATATAAAAATCTACCTTTATTTTGATATACATCAATAAGATTTCCTTCATTTGAATTTATACCTAAAACACTATATATTAAATGATGTGATTTATCATCTAACCTCATTTCATCTATCCGTATATTAATATTCTTTTTTAGATCATTTTCATATTTTTGAGCTATATTTTTTATTGTTAAATACATATGTTCATTCATAATTATTCTCCTCTCTATCTCCAAATTTGATACCATTTCTTATCTTTTTTATTTTCTAATAATAATGTATTATTTTTACTTAATTTTAATAATTGATAATTTAATACTTGAATTTGATTATATTGCTGCTTTATTTATTCTTATAAATGATTTATAAATTTTTATTTATTCTCTAATTGAAATTATAAATTTTTCACTTCATTTTGTAATTGTAATTGTAAATTGTAAATTGTAATTTACATTATAATCATCTTTTTTTACATTTTCAATTACAAAGATATTTCCACTTTTATCTTCAATTTTTGTCAACAACACCTTTATTTATACAATTATAAACAGTTTTCAAAGATTTTATTCCATATTTTTTATAATATTCTATTGTAATTTTTACACACATGATTACTACAATTCATTTTTTATTATAATTTATAAATATTTTCTTCAATTATCTCAACAATCTTATTTCCTTTATCACTAACAATATATTTCCCTTTAGTATTATTAAAAGCATCAATAAAGTTATCTTTTTTTAGTTCTTGCATTATCTTATTAGTTTTATTTTTAGAAAAATGTAAACTATCTGCTATTTCTTGTTGTGATAATGCTATATATTTGTTATTTTTTATTTCTATTTGATTATCATATAAAAATTTTAACAACTTATATTTATCATTTGTAAAATCAACTAAATTTATCAAAATAATCACTCCTTTTTAATAATAGTATAACATATTTAATTAGAATTGTCTATTAAAAATACTATAATAGTGTATTTTATAAAAATATTATAAATAAAATGGGCTGTTGCAATAAAAAAT
>NZ_LOHY01000077.1 GCF_001559795.1 Pseudostreptobacillus hongkongensis
TTTGTTGGTACATGTTCTAACATTATATCTCCTTTTTTATAATTTCATAATTATCAGAATATGAAAATTTTTGTCCTTTGTATTTAAATCCAAGAATTTTCTCTATATTTACATTTAGAGTAGAAGTGAGTAATCTTTTCTTTATATCTGGATCATTTTTATAAATATTATCGATTAATTCTTTAACTTCTCTACGTTTTGTTGATGTTTTTTCAGCAACAACTGTACATCCGCAATTCATAGGATTAAGTCCATTATTTTTAGTAAATTTTATAATATCTTTTTCCTCAACATAATAAAGAGGGCGTATAAGTTCAATATTAAAATTATCGGACTTAAGTTTTGGTAACATAGTTTCAAATTTACTCATATACATCATAGACATTAGGGTAGTTTCTATAACATCATCTAAATGATGTCCTAAAGCTAGCTTATTACAACCAAGTTCAGTAGCCTTGGTATATAGAGAACCACGTCTCATTTTAGCACATAAAAAGCAAGGGTAATCTTTAGCGATTTTATCTGCAACATCAAATATGTTATTATCATATATTTCACAAGGTATATTTAAGTGATTAAGATTAAATTTTAAACTATCTAAATTTCTTTGATTAAAGCCAGGATTCATTGCGATAAAAATAACTTCAAAATTAATCTTTGAAGCACGTTTAAGTTCCTGAAATAATTTGGCTAGTAAAAGTGAATCTTTACCACCAGATATTGCAACAGCAATTTTATCATTTTCTTCAACAAGGTTAAAATCTTTTAAAGCTTTAATAAATGGAGACCAAAGCTGTAATCTATATTTTTTTTGAATACTTTTTTCAATTTCTTCAACAGGCTTTAGAGGCTTGTCGGAGAATACAATAGGGCAATTAGTATTACCAAGTGACATAATACTCCTTTCTTAAATTATACATAAGATACATTATCGGACCTAAACTACAATTTATCAAAAATATTAATTAATATAGATTTAGCTACAATATCTTTAGTATTCATTTCAATTTCTGATTCATTTAATTCTTTATCATAAATAAATACTTTATTAAGATCACTATCAAATCCAATTGCTTGGTTTGATATATCATTTGCTATAATATAATCTAGATTTTTATTTTTTAATTTTTTAAGTGCATTTTCTTTTAAATTTTGACTTTCAGCGGCAAATCCAACTAATGTAAAATCTCTAGGTTCGATTTTTGAAAGTTCAAATAAAATATCCTTATTTAGTTCTAAATCTAACTTTAATTCTTTCATTTCACTTTTTTTAATTTTATGTTGACTATAGTTTTTGACTTTAAAATCAGAAATAGCTGCAGCCATAATTATTAAATCTTGATTCTTGTGATAATTCATAACTTCATTATACATTTGTTCTGCACTTGAAACTTTAATAAATGTTTTCAAATGATTGGGTATATTTAAATTAGTATCTGTGCTTATTAAAGTAACATTTGCACCAAGAAAGGCAGCTTGCCTAGCAAGTGCATAACCCATTTTACCGCTTGATTTATTAGTTATGTATCTTACAGGATCTATTTTTTCTTTAGTTCCTCCTGCGGTAATTAAAATATTTTTTCCTTTTAAAATATTACTTTTTTCTAAATTAAACACGATTTCATCTATAATATCATTAACTTGAGGAAGTTTTCCTTTTCCTGTATCACCACAAGCAAGTAATCCACTATCAGGTTCTATTATTGTAAATCCATATTTTCTTAATTTTTCTAAATTTTCTTTACATGCAAATCCTTCATACATTCTTGTATTCATTGCAGGAAAAATTAGAGTTTTGTATGGATCTGTTGCAGATAATGTTGTAGAAATAAAATCATCATTTATCCCACAAGCTAACTTAGATATAATATTTAATGTTGCTGGGACAATAACTACTAAATCATTTTCCTTTATAAGGTTAATGTGTGTTACCTTTGTATCTTCTAAACTAAATAACTCAGTATGAACTTTATTACCTGTTAAAATTTGAAATAATAAAGGAGAAATTAATTTAGAAGCATTTTCACTCATTATAACAGTTACATCATATCCTTTCTTTTTAAGTCCAGAACAAACATCAAGCGCCTTATAACAAGCTATACCTGAAGTGACTGCAAGTAAGACTTTTTTCATATATATCAACTCCAATTAATTTTATTTAATTATACAATAAATATAGAAATTCTTCAATAGATGCAAATGGTTTACAAAATGACAATTCACTTTTTACTCACCAATTCACATTTTGTATTTTTAACTCACTTCCTCCTTTTATTTTAAAATAAAACAAATATTTGTAATGTATTTTTTTGAAATACACAGATATAAACGAAGTGAATCAAACAACCTTTTCACATTAAACTATTTAAGTTTACACTGCCATATGTTTGAAATATGAACTTTGTTGCGAAATTGCTACAAGATGTTTAATAGCTCTTATTTTAAGCCTATCACAGATGTTATATAAAAATAACTAGTAAAATAAAAAATAGAGATTGCTTTTTCACAATCTCTATTTGAATAATTCACTCAGATATTCACTTATATTGTTTAAAATATCTGTTGCATTAATAATATATTGTTTTTCTTTAAGTTTATCTGCAATATAGCCATGTAAGTATGATCCTATAATTGCTGCTGAAATTAAGTCATAACCTTGTGTACTTAAGGATGAAATTATACCTGTTAAGACATCGCCCATTCCTGCGTTAGCCATATACGGATTACCAGTATCTATAACATAAATATTAGAGCCATCAGTTATATATGTATTTTTACCTTTAAGAAGTATGTTTATATTATGATTTTGAGAATAATTTAAAATACATCTTATAGGGTCTTTATTTATCTCTTCTAATGAGTATCCACTTAATTTAGAAAATTCTCCTGTATGTGGAGTAATTAAGACATTCTTACTATTTTCAAAATTTAGTTTACAATTTATAGCTCCTGCATCTAGTATAAAGTTTTTATTTTTTTTATGTTCTTCAAATATTTGATATAAGTCGTCATTAAAGTCAACACCAGATCCCATTGCTATAGTAGTTGCATTTTTTAATTCTTCTATCTCCCCTACTTTTATAGCCTCGGGTATTTTATTTATAACTCCATTAATGTCCGATAATATATAAGTATAACCACAACCAGTTTTTACTGCAGCACTAGTAGCTAAATATCCAGCTCCTTCATATTTTTTACTTCCACATATTAAATATAGTTTTCCATAATCACTTTTATTTGTATCTATTTTTCGTTTGATTTCCATTTCTTTTATATCAGATTTTATAATAAGATATATATTAGAATAATCATTAAGTAAATTATTTGGAATCACAATTTTATCGATAACTTTAATATTACCTGTATATTTAAGCGAATTATAATTTAAAAAAGCTTTTTTATATGTCATAATACTAAGTGTTTTATCAGCTATTATACAAGCATTATATATATTACCTTCATCATTTAGACCACTAGGTACATCAATGCTATAAATAATATAATTTTGTATAGATTTATAATAATTTATTTTTTTAATTACAGTTGTTATATCAGAATTTAATTCTCTATCTAAACCTACACCAAATATAGCATCTATAACTATATCTACTTTTTGTAAATAAAAGTCAAGTTCTTTTATATCTTTTATTATAGGTATTTTTAATTTTTTACATCTATTCATATTTATAGAACATTCTGTAGTATAGTTGTCATTTTCTATTTTAAAAATAATAACATCTTTACCTAAAGTATTTAATAATCTAGCAAGAACATATCCATCTCCACCATTATTTCCAAAACCACACACTACTAAATATGTTTCATGATTGGTATTTATATATTCAAGTAGTCTAAATCCAACATTCTCCATTAATAATTCTTTGCTAATCTCATATTTATATTCTATATTATTATCTATAATTTTAGTAGTCTCTTTATTACCAACAATTATCATAATGTTTTAATTAATTCTTTTAGATATTCTTTTATTTTATCAGAAAGTTCAGGGTGTCTTAAACCAAATTCAACATTTGCTTTAAACATTCCAAATTTGTCCCCTGTATCATATCTTAGACCATTAAAATTATATGAGTATAGCTTATTGTTATTTTTTGACATTTTTAATATAGCAGGTGTTAATTGAATCTCACCATTTATAGGTTCTTCTTCTTTTAAATATTTAAAGATTTCAGGTTCTAAAATATATCTTCCAAGTGCAGCATATTCACTTGGAGCATCTTCTATATTAGGCTTTTCAACGAAATCTTCTATAATATATGTAGAATCATTTATTTTTTCTCCTGGTTTGATAATTCCATATTTGTTAAGATCTTTTTTAGGAACTTGTTGAACTCCTATAAAAGTACCACCATTTAATTTTTCATATTGTTCAATTAATTGTTTTGAAACAGGTATCTCACCTTTAGACTTATCAGTATAAATAATGTCATCCCCTAGTAAAACTAGAAAAGGTTCATTTGCAATAAAAGATTCTGCTCTTGTAATAGCATGACCTAAACCTAAAGGAAGTTTTTGTCTTACATAATACATATTTGTCATATTTGATATATATTGTATTTCATGAAGTAATACTGTTTTACCTGCTTCTTTTAACATTTGTTCTAATTCATAAGAATGATCAAAATGATTTTCTATAGATTGTTTATTTCTACCTGTTATAATTAGTATTTCTTGAATACCACTTTCAATTAGCTCTTCAACTAAATACTGAAGTGCAGGTTTATCAACTATACATAGCATTTCTTTAGGTTGAGCCTTTGTTGCAGGTAATACTCTTGTTCCAAGTCCTGCTGCTGGTATGATAGCCTTACGTATTTTCATAAAAATCTCCTATTTAAAATATATTTTTCTTTTTATATAATAATTATACCCTACTTTTTTTAAAATTTCTACAATACCAATAAATTTTGTGTTGTTATATACTTTTAAATATGAATTAACTGGATAATCATCATTAATTTTAATTATTTTTGTCATACCATTTTTTAATTCTTTGTATAAGGTATCATCTATATCAATTTTATTAAAATTTAAAATATCCTCAATATTAAATTTTTTATCAACATCATTTAGGGTAAATTTATCAATTTTTTCTCTAACTAGTTTAGTCATAGTGGCAAAATATTGAAGTTCTCTTCCTAAATCTCTAACTAAAGATCTAATATATGTCCCAGAACTTACATCACATCTAAATGAAATTTTGTTTTCTTTTAGTGTTATATCATATATATTTGATATATGAATATTTCTAGCTTCTAATTCAATTTCAATATTTTTTCTAGCAAGTTCATACAATTTAACACCATTTTTTTTAATTGCTGAGTACATAGGTGGAATTTGCTTGATATCACCTATAAATTTAGAAATAACCTGATTTAAAATATCTAAATTTAAGTTTATATTTCCATCATATTTATTGATTATTTCACCCTCTAAATCAAAAGTATCAGTTTCATAACCTAATTCCATTTCCACATAGTATGTTTTATCATGCTTCATCAATATATCAGAAAATTTAGTTGCATCATTTACCATAACTATCATTAATCCTTCAGCAAGTGGATCTAGAGTTCCAGCATGACCAATCTTCTTTATATTATTTTCTTTTCTAAATTTTTGTATATATGAAAAAGAAGTTATATTTTTAGGTTTATTTAATATAGATATATAGTCCATATTTCCCTTTCTAAAAAAAGGCAATTGATTGCCTAATTTTTTGTACATTCTTTAATTATTATAGATATCTTTGTACCTACATTTATTTTAGATTCAATTTTAAAACTTTGATTTTGTATTTCTATTATTTTTTTAAATATTGAAAGACCTAAACCATGTCCACCAGTATTTTTATTTCTTGATTCATCTATTCTATAAAATCTATCAAATATTTTATTAACATAATTTTCATCTATTCCATAACCATTGTCTTTTACAGAAATAATACCATTACCATTTTTATATTCAGTTGATATATATATGGTAGTACCTGAATCAGAATATTTCATAGCATTTTCTATAAGAATTCTGATAGATTGAAGTAATAAATTTTTATCAGCATAAAATTCAAAGTTATCATTATTTATTATTACAAATTTATGACTAGGTATTAAACTATAGTCTGCCTTTAATTGATTCATTATTTCATCAGAATTTATATATATTCTATTCATTATTTCAAGTTGATTTTCATCATTTTTAGAAAGGAATAATAATGAAGAAATAAGTTTAGTCATATTATCACTTTCATTCAAAATATAATCAATTGATTCAATTAACATTTCATTACGAGATTCTTTTTTTTCCTCATCAGATAATCTAGATATATATCTTCTTGATATTAATTCAGCATATCCTCTCATTATTGTAATGGGAGTTCTTAATTCGTGTGAAGCATCAGATATAAATCTTGATTGCTTATCAAAGGTTGCATTTATAGTATCTAACATTCTATTAATTATTTCTGTTAAGTCTTCTAATTCATCGTTAGTACCTGAATTCTTTATTCTTCTAGATAAATCACCATTAGATATTTCTTTAGATGTATTTATTATATTTTTTATAGGTTTAAGAATTCTATCACTAATAATTCTAGACATAAATAAAATTAATAATAATCCTGAAATTAACGATAAATAAAATAAATTTTTTAATATAGTCATTATTTTAATATTATGATCTACATTTTTAAGTATGTATACATCAAAGTTAGCCCCTTTAATATTCTTATTTATCTTAATAATTGAAAAATAGCTTTTTTTGTTATCTTGACTAAGTAAAATATTATGTGGTTTACTAGAAATATTTTTAAAATAAGTTTCTATATATTGAGTATCTACATTAAAACCTGTTGTATTAAGAGCAATTTGGTTTAAATTATTCTTGGTAGTTTTAATATGTAGAATATATTTAAAATCTTCATCACCTGGATCAAAAGGTTTTGCATAAACTATGTTTTCTCCCTTTATTTCAGGTTCAAATTTAAGTTTTAATTTTTTTTCTTTATATTTATTAGTAAAGGCTTCTAATTTTTCAAAATATAGTTCTACTTCATTCATTTTTAATTCATATTGCTTTTCTAAAGTAGAAGTATTTTGTCCGTTTAATATTAAAAACATAGAAGCTGAAGTTAATGTTGTTACCACAACAAAAACTAGACCAAACGTAAGTGTAATTCTATCTTTAATCCCTAAAGATTTAAAATGTATTTTATTTGAAAACAAATCCTATCCCTCTTTTAGTTTGTATAAATTTTCTTTCAAATGGTTTATCAATCTTGTCTCTTAAATATTTTATATAAAGATCTAATATATTATTATTACCTATTTGATCAAATCCCCAAACTTCTTCAAGAATATTATCTCTATTTAAAACTATGCCTTTATTTAAGACTAGATAGTCTAATAAATCGAATTCTTTCTTTGAAAGAGGTATTTGAACATCTCCTCTAAACACTTCATAAGCTGTATATGAAATTCTTAAATCTTCATATATGAAATCTTCTTTTTTCTCTGTCTTTTTATTTGCTCTTCTTAATAAAGCTTTAATTCTTGCAAATAATTCATCAAAAGAAAAAGGTTTAGTTATATAATCATCAGCTCCATAATCAAATGAAATAACTTTATCAGTAACTTGATCTTTTGCAGTTAAAAATATTATAGGTACATCCGAATCTTCTCTAATTCTTTTACAAACTTCAAATCCATTCATTTTTGGTAACATAACATCCAATAAAATCAAATCAAAATGGTTGTATTTTGCAGTGAGCAATCCTTCTTTACCATCATTTTTAATATCTACATCAAATCCTTCAAATTTTAATTCAGTTTCAAGAAGTTTTGCTATTTTAACATCATCTTCTATAATTAATATTTTCTCTCTCATATTCAACTCCTTATCCTTTATGTTCACAACCATCACATGGAGAACTTACAAATCCACTATTAGCTTGAGTAGTTTCTGAAACATCCATATCACTATCTGATACTCCTTCAGGTAATTTAACTCTTAACAGATCCATTTGGCCCATTTCAATATCTGTTTCAAGTATAGCAATGGTATTTGGGTGAACAATATCTTCATATTCATTTGTTTTTAAGTTTAATAATTTGTCTACTCTAAATTTAACAGGATCTTGTCCTGGTCTAATCAATTCTATTTCAATTTCATTTAATATCATTCTATTTCTTACTTGTATCTTATATTTATTTTTATCAACAACTTCCATAACATTTGCTACTAATTGGTAAGTTTGAGAATATGATGAACTTGTATTATAGTTTTGATCAAATTCTGAAGTTGACCCAAAATAAAATCCTGGTGAATAAAGTCTATGACTTATAGTTTGTAATTCATATAACCATTTAGGATCATATTTATAGTTACCTGAATAATATGAATCAAGTGCTTCTCTATATTGTTTTGTAACTGTTGAATTATAGTAAATACTTTTCATTCTTCCTTCAATTTTTAATGAATCTACTCCAACTTCTAATATTTTATCTATAAATTCTATGGTACATAAATCTTTAGCATTAAATATAAAAGTTCCACCTTCATCTTCAACTATATCATGAGCCCCAGTTTCTTCATGTCCTTCTGCAATAACCTTATAATTCCATCTACAATCTTGTGCACAAATACCACGGTTTGCATCTCTTGAAGTAAAGTAGTTACTTAAAAGGCATCTACCAGAAACAGCCATACACATGGCACCATGAATAAATACTTCTAATTCCATATCAGGTACTTTTTCTTTAATTTGTTTAATTTCATGTAGAGACATTTCACGTGCAAGTACAACACGAGTTGCACCCATATCACGATAAGCCTTAACTGTCATCCAGTTAGTTGCATTTGCTTGTGTGCTAACATGTATTTCCATATTAGGAGCATGCTCTCTAACTTGTTGAATAATTCCTAAATCTCCAACTATAACAGCATCAACTTTAATTTCATCTAAGAATTTTATAAACTTTGGAATATAATTAACTTCCTGATTATGTGCAAATATATTTAATGTAACATAAATTTTCTTACCTAATGAATGTGCATAGTCAACAGCTTCTTTTAATTCCCTATCAGCAAAGTTTGCAGACATTCCTCTTAAATTAAATCCACGTCCCCCTATATATACAGCATCAGCACCAAAGTGGAAAGCCTCTTTTAATTTTTCCATATTTCCTGCAGGTGCTAATAATTCTGCTTTTTTTATCATTATTTCCTCCCTAATTAGTCTGATATATTATTTGAATAATATTCATTTATTGTTTCTTTACTTGGATTTCTAAAAGTCTGTATACTTTTATCAAATAAAAGTAAAATATTTGCGGTACTACCACTTCTATGTTTTGCAAGTATAAGCTCTATTGGATCTAAACTATTTTGATCATTTTTATTTTGTACTCTATCTTTAGTGCTATATAAAAACATAACTTGATCGGCATCTTGTTCTATAGATCCAGACTCTCTTAAATCTGATAACATTGGACGTCCTTCACGTGATTCAACTCTTCTTGAAAGCTGTGAAAGTGCAAGTATTGGTACTTTAAGTTCTTTAGAAAGTAACTTAAGTCCTCTTGAAATTTCTGATATTTCTTGTTCACGTGTCCCACGAGAATTACTTCCAGTAATTAACTGTAAATAATCTATGACTATAAAGTCTAATTTATCGTATCTTCTCATTGCTTCTCTACACTTGTTTTTTATACTTGATATAGTTGAAGTTGCGGTAGCATCTATTAAAATATCTAATTTAGATAATTGATTTAAAGCCTGTTGATATTTCAACATCTCATCTTCATTTTGAATAAATGTATTATTTGAAATATGTGATGCTTTAACTTGAGATTGAATAGAAACTAATCTTTTTAATAATTCTTCTTCACCCATTTCTAAACTAAATATTAAAACTCTTTTTTTATTTTTTCTTGCTACATTTAAAGCCATATTTAAGGCAAGAGCAGTTTTTCCCATTGCTGGACGTGCAGCTAGTATTAATAATGTCCCAGGTTTTAATCCATTAGTTATATCATCGTATTGATGAAAATCTGTTTTAAGAGTTAAAACATCTTTATTAGCTAAACGTTCTTGTATACTTTGCATATCATTTTGTATAACTTCACTTATAGTCATTAATCCACTACTAGTTGTTTGATTTGCAAGATCACTTATATCTTTTTGTACATCTTCTAATAACTCATCAGCTGTCATTTTATTTTCTTCAATATTTCTATTAATCTCTCTTGCAAGATTTGAAAGTTTTCTTTTATTTGAATATTCTATCAAAGATTTAATATAGTAATCAATATTAGATGTACTATATGCAAATTCAGCTAAAGTTGAAATATATTCTAATCCTCCAACCTCTTCTATATAATTTTCATTTTTTAATATATCTACAAGTATAGTTAGATCTAGTTGTATATTAGAAAATTGATCCATATGGCTTTTTAATACTCTATATATTAATTGATTTCTTCTATGATAAAAATCTGTTTCTTTTACTTTGTAGCTAATGTCAACCAATAGATTAGGATCAACTATTAAAGAACCTATTATAGATTGCTCTATCTCTGTATTATATAATCTATTTTGAATTAAATCATCCATGATTATATCCCTTCAACATTTATTTTTAATATTGCTTTTATATCTCCATATAATTTTAACTCTACATTATGTAATCCAGTAGTTTTAAGTCTAGAATCAGATCCCATTTTCTTCTTGTCTATTTCTATATTAAATTCTTCTTTTATAGCATCTTCAATTTCTTTACTACCTAAAGAACCAAAAATTTTACCTTCTTTTCCTATTTTAACTTTCATATTAATAGTTCTTGATTCTAATAATTCTTTTAATTCTTTTGCATGTAATGTTTCTTTTTCTTTATTTTTTTCAATTTTATTTTTTTGATTTTCTAATTTATTTAAATTTTCTGGTGTTGCAGGAACTGCTTTATTTTGTGCAAAAAGAAAATTATTAGCATATCCATCTTTAACTTCTATTATTTGATCTTTTTTTCCTACACCTTTAATTGTTTCTTTTAATATTACTTTTACTTTCATAAATTTTCTCCTTATTTTTCAACAGCATTAAATAATTCTATTATTTTGTCTTTAATTTCATCTTTAAAATAGTTTTCAAATTCATCATTACTTATAATGTTAACATTAACTCCAAATTTATTATATATTTCTTTTTCAATAAAGTTTATTGTTTTATCATTATTTAGTAAAGCCGAATAATTATTGTTTTTATCTTTAAAATTAATAACTAAGGCATCACCTGTAAGTTCTATATCTGTATTTCTTAATAATTGATAATATTTAAGATGTCCCATTTTATTTATATGATCAATAAATTCGTTCCAAGTATCTTTAGAAAAAGTACTCTTAGTACTTCTTTCTATAGGTTTTGATTGAATTATCATTTTTTCTTCTTTTAATATTCTATCTATTATTAAATAAGATAATAATCTTTTATCTTCTTCATTTTTAAATTTAAATAAAACATCATATATATTAGATATTATTTTTATTTTAAATTCAACATCTATATCTTGATATTTTACAAACTTACAAAAATCTCTTAAAAATTGATCTATTTGTATACCTTCATTCCATAATTTATCTATTAAATTAATTATTTCTTCTTTATCTTTTTTTTCAATTAATTCTAAAAATGAATTATGTATAATTTTAGGTACAATACCTAATACTTTTTCTGTAAGTTCAACTGTTATTGTATTATTAATATAGTTTGACACAACTTGTTCAAATATAGAGAAAGAATCTCTTGCTGAACCTCCAGATTTTTGATATATCAATTCTAAACTATCATCATCTATATCTATTTTTTCTTGTTCTGCAACGTATTTTAACATATTTAATATATCAATTTCTGATATAGTTTTAAAATCATATCTTTGACAACGAGATATTACAGTATCAGGTATTTTTTCTACCTCAGTTGTTGCAAGTATAAATATTACATGTTTAGGAGGTTCTTCTAAAATTTTTAATAAAGCATTAAAGGCTTCTTTAGTTAACATATGAACCTCATCTATTATATATACTTTTTTTCTACACTTAACAGGTAAATAACCAGTACTTTCTTTTAATTCTCTTATTTCATCTATACCTCTATTTGAGGCAGCATCTATTTCTATAATATCATGAGATATACCTTTAGTTATTTCATTACAGTTTTCACAATCACCACAGGGATTTGAACTTTGACCATTAGTTAGGCAATTAACTCCTTTTGCAATAAGACGTGCAATAGTAGTTTTCCCAACACCACGAGGTCCATTAAATAAATATGCATGAGACAATTTATCGTTATCTAAACTATTTTTTATAGCTCTAACAATATGTTCTTGACCATATAGTTTATTAAAACTTTGTGGTCTATATTTTCTATATAGAGTAATATTTTCCATATTTATATCCTTTCACACTCATTTATGAAATCTAATAAATTATCAAATACCTTCCATGTTAAATTTCTTATTTCTTCTGTTGGAACTAAAATATCTGGTATCATTATAGGGAAAGCTCCTGATTTATTTGCAGCTATTATTCCATTAAATGAATCTTCAAATATTATAGTTTCTTTAGGTGATATATTAAAATATTTCATGGCTTTTATAAATATCTCAGGGTCTGGTTTAGAATTAACTACATCTTCTCCAGAAATTATATAATCAAAATATTCAAATATATTCGCATTTTTAGTATATAGTTCTATCATTTCTCTTTTAGATGATGAAGCTATTGCAATCTTTATATTTTTAACCTTTAAATATTCTAAAAGTTCTATAACACCTATTTTCATATTTAAATTTCCATTATTACTTGAGTTTATAAGCTCAGTCATAAGTTCGTTATTAACTAAATCAAAATCTATATTTGGAAATTCTGCTGTATAATATTCCCTAACAGATTTATGATTTTGACCTAAGGTTTTAACAACTTGTTCTTTATTCAAATTATGACCATATTTTTTGAAAATTTTAGGAAAAGTATTTACATATAGATTTTCTGAATCAAATATCAGACCATCCATATCAAATATTGCTAGTTTTATCCCATCTAACATTATAAAATCACCTTTAGATTTCTTTTTTGTTCTTCTTCTAAATATTCAAACATAATATTAGGTTTTCTTGAATGTTTAAATAAAGTTGTAAATTTACCTTCTTTTTTTAAATCTTCCATTAAGTAATCACCTTTTTTAATATATCCCTCAAACTTAGGATCTTCTTCTTTTAATTGATAAATTACACCATATATTTTTTCTAAGTTTAAAGTATCAAATATTTGTACTAGACTAGATTTTACCTTTTTAATTTTATTTAATTTTGAATAATCTGTAACAACATATATACAACTGTTTGTCCCTACAGATAATCCAAATAATGTTTTATTTATTTTTTTAAGTTCATATTCTATATTACAAGCTAATATATCAACTAATATATCATCATATAGATTTTCTTTTTCTTCAAAATCTTCAAAATTAATTTTATCTTTTAAAAGTTCAGAAAAATCTGAAGTTAAATTTTGAAGTCCTTTAGTATACATTCTTCCATTATTATTATGGAAATAGCATTTAAGGTTTTCAGATAAATAATAATAAAAGAAAATTTCAAATTTATTTATTTCATTTTCAGTATCTTCAAATCCAAGATATTTTAAACATGCTTCATTTTTATTTTCAAAGTATAATTTTTCTGCTTCTTTATATTCTTCCATATTTATATCTAATATTTTTGCTATTTGCTCTAATCTTTCATTTTCACTCATCATATTTAACACCTTTCAAAAGTTTTATAAAATCTCCACTTGTATCTACTTTATCTATATACTCATCTATACTAGGTTCAAGTATATTCATGATATAAATATATAATTCATTAATATGTGTTGAATTAATTTTTATACTTTCATCATATATTTCTAAAAAAGAAATTATTTCAAATATAGCCAAATAAATACCGTTTATAGTTTTTGAATTATTTAATCTGCTTTTCTTTAAAAAACTTGTATCAACTGGATTTATTAAAGTTTCTATTGCCAGTTCATAATTTATATTAAGATTTAAAGGATTTAATTCATAATCATTACCAATTTGACTAGTATTTATTACACAATAAATACTATTTAATCTAGATACTTCTAGATTATTTACATAATAATCTCCTTTTTTTAAATTATATGATTTATTCGTGTCATAGGTAACTATTTTAACTTTAATATCATCAAATTCATTTAAACCACTATATATAGATTTAAAAAATTTTGAATTTTCAATTATTAATACTTGTTTATTATTTAAATCTAATTTAAAATGTTTTATTAATTTTCTAAAACTTTTTTCTTTTAAATCTATACCATTAAATTTGTTATTAAAATAGAAAAAATTATTATTATCTTGAATATTATGATCAAATAATAAATATTCATATTTCAAAAAATATTCATCAATATTTTCAGATTCAAAGTTAATTCTTTCTAAATCAATATTTTTATTATTATCTTTAAGTATTCTGTCTAATATTAATTTATATACATCATATTTATATCTATCTAGAATAAAAGCTACTTTTTTCATAAATTTAATAGACCTTTCAATTCTTTTTCTGTAAGTTCTCTATACATACCTAATTTTAAATTATCATCAAGTTTTAAAGTCCCCATTTCAAGTCTTTTTAAATAAGAAACTTTATTATTAACAGCTATAAACATTCTTTTAATTTGATGGAATTTTCCTTCTGTTATACTTATATTTAAACTTTTATCATCTAATAATTCTATTTTAGACTTTTTGGTAATATATCCATCTTCAAGTTCTATACCATTTTCTATTTTTTCAATGTCTAAAGTGTCTATTGTTTGTTCAAGTTCAACATAATATTTTTTAGTAACATGTTTTTTAGGTGATAATAAATTATGAGCAAGATTGCCGTCATTAGTTAATAAAAGTAAACCTTCAGTATCAATATCTAATCTTCCTACTGGGAATAAATTATATGTTTTAAAATCAGAAACTAAATCTAAAACAGTTTTATGATTATTATCCTCAGTTGCTGATATATATCCTTTAGGTTTATGAAGCATGATATATCTATATTTTGTATAGTTAATTATATTGCCAAGATATGTTATAGTATCTTTATCTTCATCAACTTTTTCATCTATTTTTTTAGCTACAATATCATTTATTTTTATTTGCTTATTTTTAATAATTTCTTTCACTTCTTTTCTAGTACCTATACCAGAATTTGCTAAAAATTTGTCTAGTCTCATAATTCACCTTTTTAACATTATTTTATACTTTATATTTTACAGCATATCTAAGTTTTTTGCAAATATAATTAAAAGGAATGTAATTCTTCAATTAAAGAAAAACATTCCTTTATTTTATTTATCTATTTGATAATTTCCAGGATTTGCATTTTTATTCTTTTCAAATATAAAATCAAGCAATTCTTTTATTTCTTTAGTAGTATTTTTAGGTAAATTATCCAAACTTTGATTATCAATAATATTATTTTTAATTTCTTCCTTTAAATTTCTAAATTCAGAACTTGATGTTGAATATTTAACACCGTTATTATCAACTTTATCAAAATCTATAAATAATATTTTTGAATTTTTTACTATAATCTTCATAGTTAATGTATAATCATTTTTCTTATGAGTAACTTCATATTTACCATCATTAAAGTTTGCTGCAAATGTATTAATTCCAAAAATTAATAAAGCAAACATAATATACTTTTTCATACTTCCCTCCTATATGTATTTTAGCATATTTAATAATATATTTCAATTAAATACACCTCTACTTATATTTGATAAATACATTATATTACTTTTTACTTTAATATATAATTATATTTCATATGTTTTAGATTAAATTTTCTTTGTATTACTCCATTTTTAATGATTCTACCATATTTATCTTTTTCAATTTTCTATGTATAAGTGACATTGATATAATTGAAAAAATTAAAGTAAGTATAAATGAGTATAAATAAGGACTATATCCTACTTTATCTACAAAAACCACATTAGTTTGTTCCATAGATTTTAGTATGATTTTATGAAAAACATTTCCCATAATATATCCAAAAAATATACCAACAAAAGTAATTAATATTATTTCTCTATATATGTATAATGATACTTCTTTTTCATAGAAGCCTAATACTTTTATAGTTGCTAATTCTCTTTTTCTTTCTGAAACATTTATTTCAAGTAAAGTATATGTAACTACTATTGATATAAGCCCTGCAAGAGAGATTATAAATAACACGATAAAGTTTAAACTATTACTTATTTTTTCAAATATTAATCTATAACTTGAATTTATAGAGATATTTTGTATTTTATTATTATTTAATATATTTTCATAATCTATATTATCACCTTTAATAAGTAAACTTTTAGGGTTATACTTTTTATTAGTCGACATTTCATAATAATTTTTGTTCATATATATATAATTTGAAAAATAGTTTTGAGAGATATATTCAATTTTAAATTTAAAACTATCATAGTAAAGGTCTGTAAATTCTAATATATCACCTATATTGTATTTATATTTTTTTACCAATCTATCAGTTATAACTATACCCTTGTTATTTATAGATATTTTATTATTGTTTATATCATATATATTAATAAATTTTGAAATATCGTCTGTATCAAATATATATGCTATTACTGTTTCATTATTTTTAAACTTTAAAGTTTTTATTTCTACATCAAGAATATCATACTTTTTAGATAAAGTATTTTTTATGTTGACTAGATCGTCTATTTTTAAGTGTTCTTTAAAATTAATTTCCCCATCAAATGTTCTAATATTTTCAAATTGTATATTTGGTATTTCTGAAAATGAATTTTTAATAGCAAAACCTAGGAATATTAAAGATGAACATCCTATTATTCCTAATAGATTCATTAACATTCTACCCTTATATCTAAAAATATTTCTAATTGTTATTTTATTTATAAAGTTTAGTTTATTCCAGAAAAAACTTAATTTTTCAAGTAATATTTCTTTACCATTTTCATTTGGAACTTTAGGTTTTAATAAACTTGAAATTTCAGTATTTATTTCATTCTTTAAGGTTAAATATACAGATAATATACTAGATAATAAAATAAAAACAATTACTATTAATATATGAATTAAACTATATCCTATATATAGATTACCAAATAGTGTTATTGATCCTGCTTTAAAACCTACATATATAACTTTAGGAAGTATATATATACCTATTAAAATACCCGAAAATAGACCTAAGCTTATAGGCACTAATGCGTAGATTAAATACTTTAATAAAATATTTTTAGCTTCATATCCTAAAAATAAGTAAGTCCCTATTATATTTCTTTCTTCATTTATCATACGAGTCATTGTTGTATTTGTAACTAGTATAACTATTAAAAAGAAAATTATAGGAAATATTTTTGATATAATATTTAAACTATCAGTACTATCTGTGAATGATATATATGATGAATTATCAAATATTGTATTTATTAAGTATATGGGTTTTGTATTTTTAAGTATCTTAATATTTTCACTTATTTTAGTTTCATTTTCTTTTAATTTGCTTAATACATCACTCTTTTTATTATTAAATTCTTCTAATCCTTTGTTTATTTTTGTTTCTGATTCTCTTATTTTATTTTCTGAATCTAATATTTTTTTATTATTTATATCATATTCTAAATAATATTTATTTTTCTCTTGTTCTAATTTTTTTTTAGAATTTATTAATTCAAAATTACCTGTAAATAATTCATTCTTTTTATTTATTAATTCATCTTCTTTTATTTTTATATTTTTTTTAGCTTCTTCTATTAAATTTTTAGAATCATTAATTTCTTGCATTTTAATATTTAAATTTTCTTTTTCATCATCTATTTTTTTAAGTCCTTTATCAATTTCATCTAAACCATTTAATATTTTAGTTCTATTATCATTTATAGTTTTTTGAGATAAAAATATACCAGATTTTAAACTATTAACATATTTTAATTTATCCTCAAGATCATTTTTCTTTGAGATTAATTCATTTTGAGTTTTATTTAAACTTTCAAAACCTGCATTAATTTTTTCTTCCCCATCTTTTATATTAAGTTCATTTTTTAATATTTCATTTTTTTTACTTTTTATTAAAGATAATCCTTGATTAATTTGATTATTTAATTCATTAATTAATAATTTTGATGTTTGTATTTTATTTTCACCATCTTTAAATTTATTTGGGGCATTTATAAATTCTGTTTTTTTATCATTTAATTGAATTTTAGAAACAGAAATCTTTTTTTTAGAGTTTAATAATAAGTTTTCTTTATCTTTTAGTTTTGTATATCCATCTTTTATTTTTTGATTAGCATCATCTAATTCTTTTAATTTTTTATTTATAAATATATTTGTATAATTATCTTTATTAGAATAAATAAAATTTTCAAATTTAGTTTTTTGAGTATTTATATATTCTTTATATCTCTTAGAATAAATTTTTAATTCTTCTGTATTTTTAAGCTTCAAGTTTATGAAATTAGGTTCAGTATCATTAAAATATTCATCTATAGTATATGCAACAATTTCAGATATTGAATAAGAATTAAAAGTAATTTCAGAACTATCTACTAATCTATTTATAGGGTTTTCAAAATATCCTGTAATTTTAAATGTTTTATTATTATCTAAATAAATTAAATCTCCTATATTATATTTATCTTTAAATTTATATTCTATTAATATTTCAGCAACAGTTTTAGGATATTTACCTTCTATTAGTTTAATTTTAGATATTTTTTTAGGGATAGAAAATAGATTAAAAACCTTATGACTATCCCTTAAAAAATATTCTTTATTGTATCCTTGTTCAAAATAGTCTATGTAGTCTATTTTTGACAAATCTTTTAAACTATTATTATCAAATGTTGCCGTAGATAATAGTTTTATGTCTGCAACATTATATTCTTTATATAGTTTATTTATAGTTTCTTGCATATCGAAACTTAAAATATTTAGTGCTATAAATGTTGAAACCCCTAATAAGGTTATTAAAAATAAAGATAAAAATCTTGTCTTAGAATTAAAAACTTCTCTAAATATATCTTTATTTAAATTTTTCATATTACTCACCTAATTCGTGATAATAATCATTAAGTCTATAAATAACATTTTTTAGACGAACTTTAAACTCCTTTGTGACTTCATTTTCAATTTCTTTTTTATTAGAAACTGACAATAAAAGGTATTTTTTATTATTCCCTTCCATAACCTCAACAGTTTTTGCAGTTTTAATTATATTGTTATTGCTTAAAAGTTTTGCTGTAATTTCATCAGCAAATTTATACATAGCTTTACTATCAAAATCTTTACCACTTAAATTAGTTCCTTCTAATAGTGATATAAGCTTATTTTCTACTACTTTTTTAATAAGTTTTTCCATACCCTCTAATGAATCTTTACGTGCTTGTTCTACATTTGATAATCTATCAGATGTTACTGCAAGATCTTTATAATAATCAAAAGAATCTTTCATAACTTCTATAGTAGATGAACTTGTAAAAAATCCTTTAAAATAGTTATCCTCAGATAACACAGTATATGAAAAAGAATTTATTGAAACAAGTCCAAATAAAATTGCTAAATATTTTTTCATAACATACCCTCCTATATTTTTGTTGCATTAATTTTTAATATTTCATTTATATTTTGTAATACTTCTTCTTTTTCAGATTCTTCATTTTCACGAGTTTTTGTATAATATATATCGTGTATATTTAAATCTGCTTTTTTAATAGTCTCATAAGAAATTAAAACTTCATTAATTAACCCTTTTCTATTTCTAGAAATTAAAATAACTTCAGAATTTTTTCTGTATTCTGACATAAAGTCAATTATAGTATAATCTCCTTGTATAGGCATTAATGGACTTCTAACTATTCTAATAAATAAAATATCATATTCTTTGTTATATTCATTAACTAAATTTCTTAGTTCAATAACACTTGAATTTTGTTCAAATATTTTAATTGACTTGTAAGTTAAATTAGAATTTTTACTTAAAATATAGTTTTCAACTTCTTCTTTACCCGCATTAATATCTGTACCGTATAAGAAGTAAATTTTTCCAAGTCTGCTATCTCTATCACGAATTATATGATGCCTTCTACATCTTGCTTCATAATTCTCACTAGCTCCAACCATAACTATTGGATCATCTCTAAATGCCGGTTCTCCATTAATTAATCTTTGACTAGAATGAGCTTCTTTACCACAAACCATACATATTGCTTTTAATTTATCTACAGTATCGGCTATACACATTAATTCTGGCATAGGATGAAAAGGCTCAGCTTTAAAATCTAAATCAAGTCCTGCAACTATAATTCTTTTTCCTAAATCTACATATTTCTTACAAAACTCTACTACATCATTACCGAAAAATTGAACTTCATCTATTCCTATAACTTCTACATCTGGATGATTTTTTAATATATTCTCCATATCTTGAATATTAGAAGCTGGAAATGCTTCTATACTATCTTTACTATGAGAAAATATTCCTTTATCACCATATCTTTTATCTATGGCATGCTTAAACACTATAGTGTTTTGTTTTGTATATGTTACCCTTCTTAATCTTCTTATTAATTCTTCACTCTTACCAGAAAACATGCTTCCACATATTACTTCTAATCTTCCAACATTATCACTATTTTTTAAATACATTTTTCCCTCTCTTACAATAATAAATTATATTAAATTATACCATTTTTATAATTAATATTCAATTTTAAATAAGATATTTTGTATATTAAAAAAACAAATGCAACACGCATTAAAATATTTTTCTAAAATTCAAATATCAAATGCAACATCATTTATATTTTTTTATTATCTGTATATGATATAATATATTATCTGATTCTAGTTAGCTTAACTAGTTCAGGGTGTACAGCCTTTAATGATAATTTATTAA
>NZ_LOHY01000078.1 GCF_001559795.1 Pseudostreptobacillus hongkongensis
ATATGATTTACTGTTATATTTTTAGATAATAGTTTTCTAATCCAATTAGCACATCTATTAGTAATGAAAGTATTAGGTTCTTTAATTGGTATATCATCATTTTCAGTATTATTACATTTAATACATTTAAATCTTGAAAAGTTAATAGTTAGAATTTCTTTAGTATCAGGTTCGTTAGGAAAATCTTTTAAAGATATTTTATGATTACTACAAATATGCATAGAACTTAAACAATGCTTACATTTTATTGTATTGTTTGGTATTTCTTTAAGATGTGTATGTATGGTATTATTATTCATATGGGTAGATATCCTTTCGTTGGTTTTTAGCAGATTTAATGATAGTATATCTATCCATTTTTTTCTACAAAAAAGTAGCTCTAATTAGAATAATTTAACACTTAATTTATTAAGCTACTAATTTTATTATCCCTTAAATATTTGTGAAGAACCAAATTTTTTAGGCATTTCAAACTTTACACTCCAATTGAAATTTATTTACAAGAGGGAAAAAGTATAATGGAAATATCAAAAATACTTAAACATGACTATAAAACTATATTGAGAGAAGTTAATAATAGAAAACACTTACTATTAAATTCTAAAACTATTATTCATATATCTTCTATAGAAGAACATATATGTAATCTTTTAAATAAAAATCCTAAAGTTTGTAATAAATGCTATAAGTTTAAAAGAAATACTTGTACCTATGATTATGTTGTATATGATAGTAAGTATGCACAAGAAGATTATGATAAAAGAAATAAGAGAGGTGCAGGTAGTAAGCAAATATTATTCTTGGACTTTGTTAGTAAATGTTTAAATAAAAATCAACCTATATCACATATAGTGGCAATGATATATAGGAAATTTAATAAAACTTTAAGTAGGCAAACAATATATAATTGGGTAGAAAAAGGTGTTATTAAATATAACAAGAAAAAAATTAAGAAAAAGAAAACTATTAAATTAATTTCTGACTATACACAACAAATGATAAATAAAAGAGAAAGATTAAAAGGAAGAGAATACGAAGACTTTATAGAATATACAAAAGAAAATAATAATTCTATAATAACTGAAATAGATTTAGTAGAAGGGATGAAGGGATCTAATACGTATTTATTTACGATGTTTATTCCGAGTATACAATTTGTATTCATTTTTAAAATAAAGAATAAGTTTCCTACAAGTGTTGCTAAAGTATTTGATTGGATAGAGAAAAGAATAGGACATAAGAATTTTAAAAGGTTGTTTGAAGTACTTTTAGCAGATCAAGGAAGTGAGTTTTTAAATCATGAAATAATAACAAAAAGTATTTATGACTCTTATACAAGAAGATGTAAAATATTTTATTGTGAAGCAGGTAAACCGTATCAAAAAGGAAATGTTGAAAATATACATAGAATATTAAGGAGATATATACCTAAAGGGGTAGATTTATATAATTATTCACAAGATGATATAAATTTCATAGTATCAAATATTAATAGTTTGTATAAACCTAAATATAAAAATAAATCCCCTATAGAGCTATTTAAAGAAAGGTTTTCTAAAATCATTCTTAACAAACTATCTATAGAGGAAATTGAATCATAAGATATTATTATAACGACATATAATAAATCTTTAAAATTATGATAGCATATTTATAAAAAAAATAAAATATAAAAATGGGCATTTGGGGTTTACAAAAAAATTAAAATAAAAATTTTTTAGGCATTTTAAACTTTACACTCCATTTTATAAAATTTTACTTTTTATTTTTTTCTATTTATGCTAATATATATATATATATAGTGAGGTGCTTTATGATGAGAGTTTCAAAAAAAATTTTAATAAGTTTAACGAGTTTAATTATATTTTGTGGTAAGGGAACGATTGCATTATCTGCTATAACAGAAGGAAGTGCTACCGGAGATTCTATAGCTATAGGGACTAGTTCAACAACAACTTCTGAAGGTAATATTTCAATAGGTAAAAATAGTAAATCACAAGGAAGAGGTTCAGTTACTATAGGGGAAAATGCAGAAGTTTCAAATGAAGCAGGTAATGCAACTAAAGATGGAAATGCTGGAATAGCAATAGGTTATGGAGCTAAAGTCAAGGTAAAAACTAATGGAACAGAAGGAAATCCTGATAGATTTGCAAGTATAGCAATAGGTAATAGTTCTGAAACTACTGGAAGAAATGCAATGGCTTTTGGTTATGGCTCAAAAGCTAGTGGTTCAGATTCTATTTCAATTGGGGTAAGTTCTAAAACAACTGGTGATAGAAGTGTAAGTTTAGGAAGAAGAGCAAATGCAGAAGGTGATACATCTTTAGCTTTAGGAGTAGAGACAAATGCAAAAGGGAAAAGTGCTACAGCAATAGGTTATACAGCTAAATCAGAAGGTGATTATTCTATTGCTTTAGGTTATGGAACAAAATCAAAAACTGATAGTTCTATTTCTATAGGGTATTCTGCAAGTTCAGAAGGAAATAAAGGAATAGCTATAGGATTCTACTCAAAAGCAAGTGCTGATGATTCAATGGCAATAGGAAGATCTGCAAAAGCTTACCATAAACAATCAGTAGCATTAGGTTATGGTGGAGCAACAATAGAAGATAATACAATATCAGTGGCATATAAAGATCCAAACCTTGCACCATCAAAACAAACAATACTTTACAGAAAAATTGTAGGTCTTGCAGATGGTGTAAATGATCACGATGCAGTAAATGTTTCACAACTTAAAGGATTAGAAAGTTCTTTAATTTCTAAAATTAATGCTTTTTCTATGACTGAGGTAAAAGCAAATGCTGGAATTTCTTCAGCTATGGCAATGGCAGCATTACCTCAACCTACAGGGAAAGGAATAAGTTTAGGGGCATCTGTTGGTATGTATAGGGGACAAACTTCTTATGCATTAGGTATTAGTGGTACTGAAGGGAATGTTAGATATAATATAAATACATCATTAACATCAAAAGCTAATGTAGGATTTTCAGCAGGTATTGGATATACATTTAAAGAAAAAGAAGAAGTAAAAGAAACAAACGAAGTTAAATTACTTAAATCTGAAATAAATAGTCTAAATGAAACAATTAAACAATTATTAAATAGAATTGAAAAATTGGAACAAAAATAAAAAAGGTAATAATCAGACATTTCGACAGAAAAAAAGATAAAAAATGCCCTCAACCTACTAAAAATGTAGGTTGTAGGGCATATATTTTTGTTTTAAAAGTGTAGACATTAAATCTTAATCTTACAATTTTTTACAATATTTCTAATGTCATTACCATTAACTACAGTCTTATCTATCTGTATATCTAATAATTCAGTTATTTTCTTAGCTATTATACTTTCTCCTTTTAATTCCCATATATTATTATCTCCAACCTTACTTAATCTTAAATACTTTATAGCTTTTTGTATATTAGTAATAGAATATTCTTTATTCAAACCTAAATGTATTATCTTAGTAAATAATAGAGCAAAAAAACATATTAACATATGTGATTTAATTCTATTTTCTTTTTTTAAAAATACAGGTCTAATTGAAAAACTACTTTTAAGATTTTTAAATACATCCTCAACTAAATATTGATTTCTATATGCTCTTATTATTTCTTTTTCATCCATATCTAATATATCAGTAATTAGTAATGAAAACCCAGAAGTATCTGTATATTTTTTTAATTTATTTTCATCAACTTCAATTTTAATCTTATCTTTATTATCAATCTTAGTAAGAGAAGAAGATATTCTTTTTATTATTTCTTCTAATTTATTTTTATCATTAATTAATTCATCAACTTTTTTAAGTTCATTAACCCTTAAATTAGTTAATCTTTCATCTTGTTTTTTAGAATAAACAAATATATATTTTTGAGTAATATTAACTGTTTTTATTTTTCCATATATATCTTTTACTTTTCTAGGAACTTCTACATTAAAACTTTTGCAAAAACCTTTAAAATCAGAATTTTCTTTTTCTATTTCCTCAACCATAGATAATATATTAGTCTTAAAAGAGTTATATATAGATTTATTAAGTCTAAGCATAGATTCTTTAAATATGTAATGCATATTATTTATTAAAGTATTAACAATATTATCATTGGAAACAAAACCGGCATCAGCAACAACAATACTTTTTTTAATATTATATATATCTCTAGTTTCATTAATAAAATCATTGTAAAGAGAAACATCAGGCTTACTACCTTGATATGCTTTAAAATTAAGAGGTAAACCATTTGTATCAGTAATATACATAAATTGTGCTATAGGTAAACTTTTATTTTCTTTACTATAACCATATTGTATTAAAGTATTTTCATTATTTTTATCTTCATTAGTATATACATATATATTAGAACTATCAGTATGAAGTATATCTTTTTTAATTTTAATAAGATATTTAATATTATCTTTAATAGCTTTAATGAAATCATTTTTGTATTTGTATAAAATATCAAGACTATCATATATATCATCTTTAGAAAAATTAAAGTTTTCAGCAAAATTATCTTTATTTTTAAAATCATTATATTTAGAAGAAGGGTCAATAACTCTACTAAATATTTCAAGTTGAAGAACTTTATCAAAACATATTGACATATTATTTAGATTAGTGTATACTAGATACATAAAGTTAAATATTTATCAATGAGTTAAAGGTATGAAAGAGAGGAACAAGAATGAAAATATTATCTATTTGTGCAAGTGGTGCTGGTACTAGTATGATTATGAAAACAAAAATCAAAAAATTAGTGGATAATTTAGGTATAGAGGTTGAAGAAATTAAATCATTAGGTTTAGAAGAAGCAAAAAAAGCTTTAGATAAATTTGATTTAGTATTTGTTTCAGATAAATTAGCTAAAGAATTAGGAGAAAATCCAAAACTTAGAACTGTTAAAAATTTATTAGATGATGCTGAACTTGAAGCACACTTAAGAAATCTATAATAATCTTTTTACATATAATCGGGAATGGTATAAAGTATATCATTCTTTTTTTTATATATATTTTAACTAGTAACAATTTTATAACAATGATATAATATACATAAATAAGATTCAAGGGGTGAAATAATTTGTGAAAGGGCTGATTCTAAAAAAGAAAATATGGGTTTAACTTCTTGGGAAGGAGAAGAAGTTAAAAAATCAGAGATTAAAATAGCTAAAAACTATTTAATTAAAGAAGAGTTAGAAATTTTAAATAGGATAGTTTCGGTGTATTTAGATGTTGCATAATTACAAGTACTAAATCAAATACCTATGAATATGAAAGATTGATTAGTAGCTATAGATGATTATCTTATAATGACAAGAAGAGAAATATTAACTTATGATGGTAAAATTACACGTGAGAAAGCTATTGAAAAAGCAGAATTAGAATATATTAAGTATAATGAAAAACAAAAAAATCTTATGTCTAAAGTAGAAAAAGATTTTTTGGAAAGCATTTCAAAATTAGAAAATTTAAAGAAAAAGTAATCTTTATTTTTCTTTACAATTTTTTTTAACTATGATATACTTAATCAACGACATATAGTTGGTTTATCAACACTCCAACACTATATATAGTGTGAACGAGTTTAGAAGGAAGTAAAGGTTATGAAGGTAATTAAAAGGGATGGAAGAGAAGTTTTATTTGATTCTAGTAAAATAGAAAATGCAATAAGAAAAGCGAATGAAAGTGTGATAGAATCAGAAAGAATAAGTGATGACAAGATATATTCCCTAATACAAGATATAGAAAGAGTAGGTATTAATAAAGTTGAAGATATTCAAGACTATATAGAAAAATATTTAGTCTCACAAAATCTATATACACTAGCTAAAAAATATATAGTATATAGATATACAAGAGCACTAGTTAGAAAATCTAATACTACAGATGAATCAATACTATCTCTTATCCAAAATAATAATAAAGAAGTTGGAGAAGAAAATTCTAATAAAAATTCTTCTGTTGCTTCAACTCAAAGAGATTTAATAGCAGGAGAAGTTAGTAAGGATCTAACTAAAAGAATAATACTTCCTGAAAAAATTAGTCGTGCTCATGATGAAGGAGTACTACATTTCCATGATGCAGATTATTTTGTACAAAATATTTTTAATTGCTGTTTGGTAAATATTAAGGATATGTTAGATAATGGGACTGTTATGAATGGTAAAATGCTTGAAAGCCCTAAAAGTTTTCAAGTTGCTGCAACTATATTAACTCAAATTATTGCGGCAGTATCAAGCGGGCAATATGGTGGTCAAAGTATAGATATTAGACATCTTGGAAAATATTTAAGACTAACACGTGATAAATATTATAGAAAGTATAAAGAAAAATTTCCGGATTTATCTGAAGAAGTTATTGTTAAATTAGTAAATGATAGAACTCATGATGAGTTAAAAAGTGGAGTACAAACTATACAATATCAAATTAATACTCTTATGAGTACTAATGGTCAATCTCCGTTTGTTACTCTATTTTTAAATGTAGATCCTAGTGATCCTTATGTAGATGAGGTTGCAGATATAGTTGAAGAAATATTGAAACAAAGATATCAAGGTATAAAGAATGAAAAAGGTGTTTATGTTACATCAGCTTTTCCTAAATTAGTATATGTATTAAATGAAGATAATATATTTAAGGGTGGTAAATATGACTATTTAACAGATCTTGCTATTCTTTGTTCAAGTAAAAGAATGTATCCAGACTACATTAGTAGTAAAATTATGAAAGAAAATTATGAAGGAAATGTATTTTCACCTATGGGATGTAGATCATTTTTATCACCATGGCGTGATGAAAATGGGGAATACAAATTTGAAGGAAGATTTAATCAAGGTGTTGTTAGCTTGAATTTAGCTCAAATAGGTATACTTGCAAATGGTAGTGAAGAAGAATACTTTAGATTATTAGATGAAAGATTAGAACTTGCTTATGAAGCACTTATGGCAAGACATAATAGACTTAAAGGAACTTTTTCTGATATTTCTCCTATACATTGGCAATATGGTGCTATAGCAAGACTTCCTAAAGGAGAAAAAATAGATAAATATCTTATGGATGGTTATTCAACTATATCATTAGGATATATAGGGGTTTATGAAGCTACAAAACTTATTACTGGGCACTCTCATACAACTCAAGTTGGGCATGATTTTGCACTACGTTTAATGAAACATTTAGAAGATGCTACAATCAGATGGAAAAAAGAAACAGGTATAGGATTTGGACTTTATGGAACACCAGCTGAAAGTTTATGTTACAGATTTGCTAGAATAGATCTTGAAAGATTTGGAAGTATAGAAGATATAACTGATAAAGGATATTATACTAACTCATATCATGTTGATGTAAGAGAAGATATATCTGTATTTGATAAGTTTAAATTTGAATCAGAGTTTCAAAAAATATCAAGTGGTGGAGCTATATCTTATGCAGAAATTCCTAATATGAGTAAAAATTTAGAAGCTTTAAAAGAAGTTGTAAAATATATATATGATAATATACAATATGCAGAATTTAATACTAAGAGTGATTATTGTCATAAATGTGGATTTGATGAAGAAATAATTGTTAATGATGAAGGTTCTTGGGAATGTCCACAATGTCATAATACAGAAAAAGATAAAATGAATGTAATAAGAAGAACTTGTGGATATTTAGGAGAAAATTTCTGGAATGAAGGGAAAACAAAGGAAATATCAAAAAGGGTATTACATTTATGAGGATAGCAACTATAAAAGAAAGGGATATAGCTAATGGTCCTGGAATTAGGGTTAGTATATTTGTAAGTGGCTGTAGACATTTATGTAATGGTTGTTTTAATAGTGATATATGGGATTTTAAAAAAGGAGATCCTTTTAGCGAAGAAACAATGAATAAAATATTAGAATTTTCTGGTAAGGAATATATAAAGGGGTTAACACTTTTGGGTGGAGAACCCCTTGATCCTATTAATTTAGATGGAATTTTATACATTCTAAAAAGATTTAAAGAAAAATATCCAGAAAAAGATATATGGTGTTTTACCGGTTTTGTTTATGAATATATTATGGAAGTTATGTATCCTAAATTTGAGAGTTTAAGAGAAATTTTATCTTTATGTGATGTATTAATAGATGGAAGATTTGAAATAGACCTTTTAGATTTAAAATTAAAATTTAGAGGATCTAAAAATCAAAGAGTTATTGATTTAAGATCTACTGAAAAAACAGGAGAAATTATATGGGCTCTGCCTTCAGATGAAGGTGTAGATAAATATGTTGAAGTCAAAGAAAAAATATTAAATAGTACTGATAAAGCTATTAGAAAATACTAAAAAAAGTTACAGTTGATAATCTGTAACTTTTTTATTAGAAGGATGATAATTTATTATTCGTATTATTGTAATAATATATTAGCACCTAAAACTGTGAATATTATTAGATTAAAATTTGAATTACTATTTTGCGTTTTTTAAAGCTCTAATAATTCTATTTAAATTTTCTTCTATATCTTTTTCAAATGCTGTAGAAGTATATTTACCATTAGTCATATGCAATAGTTTTTCTACAGATAAATTTGCTTCTTTTTGTATTTGTTTAACATAAGGACTTGATGCTCCATCAGATTCAAATAATACATTAACTTTTTTTGATTTAATTAAATTTATTGAATCTTTTAAATCAGATGCAGAAGGTTTAGAATTCTCTTTAGGTTCAATAACTACTGCAACATTCATACCAAGTTCAGATAAGATATAGTCATAACCGGCATGTGTTGTAGCAATTTCTATATGTTTTCCTTTCTTTATTTCTGATATTTCTTTTAATTTTTTAGATTTAATATTTGATAGTTTTCTATTATATTCTCTTGCATTTTTTAAATAAAAGGCAGAATTAGAACTATCTATTTTAGCTATTTCTTGAGCTATAGTATTAACTTGTTGTATAGATGCCTGTATAGATATAAAGGTATGGGTATTAACTGTTTTTGCTCCACCTCTTTGACCAGAAACAGGTAAAAGAGATACATTTTTACTAGCAGAAATAACTTTTAGTTTCTTATTGTTTGATGCAGTTATAAGCTTATACATATAGTTATCTATACCAGTTCCGTTAATAATTAGAACATCTAAATTAGCTATCTTTTTAACCTCACTTGCAGTAGGTTGATATGTATGTACATCAGCATCTGTAGGTAATATCTGTATAACATCAGCCTTATCTTTTACTATATTACTTGCAAAAGAATAATAAGGCAACATACTAACCCCTATTTTTAATTTAGCCTGTGCTATGTTTGATATAAATAAAAGGCATAATAATATTTTAATTAAAATTTTCTTCATTTCATTTTCCTCCTTATCAAATTATATCATTAAAAAATTCTTATTACAAGAAACGTACTTAGGTCTTAACTTTAAATAAATACTTTAAAAATAGAAATTAATTTATGAAAAATTTTTCAGTATTAACAATTAATTATGAAAAAATCTTGATTTTTTTTATTTATAGAGGTAGAATTATAATAAGAGAAGTAAAAGGAGGAATGAATATGATAATTAAGAATGCTAAGATTTTTGATGGTGAAAAGTTTATACCAGAAAATGCAGTTATTTTAGAAGGTGATAAGATTAAAAAAGTTACTACTGTAAAAGATTTAACTGATGAAGATTTATCTAAACATGAAGTTATTGATATAGATGGAAAGATACTTTCACCAGGATTTATTGATTTACAACTTAATGGTTGTGGAGGAGTTTTATTTAACGATGAAATAACAAAAGAAACTTTAGAAGTAATGAATGAAACAAATAAAAAATATGGAACAACATCTTTTTTACCTACATTAATTACAAGTCCAGATGAAAAAATATTAAAAGCTTTAGAGTTAATGAAAGAATTAAAAGATACTAAAGAAGAAATAGGAGTATTAGGATTACATATTGAAGGTCCGTATATTAGTATTGAGAAAAAAGGTGTACATAGACCAGACTACATTAGAGTATTAGCTGATAAAGTTATAGATAAAATTGCTGAAGTTGGTTATGATGGAGTTAAAATTATGACTATAGCACCTGAAAATGCAGTTGTTAAACATTTAGAAAAATTACAAAAAAGTGGAATTAATTTAGCTTTAGGTCATACAAATGCAACATATGAACAACTTGTTGAAAAAGAACAATATTTCACACATGCTACTCATTTCTTTAATGCTATGAGACCATTTGATTCAAGAGAGCCAGGAGTTATAGGTTATCTTTTAGATAAAAAAACTATACAATGTGGAATTATAGTTGACGGAATGCATGCAAGCTTCCCTTCTGTAAGAGTTGCAAAAGAAGTAATGAAATCAAATATGTATTTAGTTACTGATGCAGTTTCTCCTATGGGAACAGATATGACAGAGTTTATGTTTGAAGGACATAGAGTATTCCATAAAGATGGTAAATGTTTCACAGAAACAGGTAATTTAGGTGGCTCAGCATTAGATATGATTACTGGAATTAAAAATTTAGTTCAAAAAGTAAGAATTAGTGAAGAAGAAGCATTACGTATGGCTACATCTTATCCAGCACGTGTTGTTCAAGTTAATGATAGATATGGTCATATTAAAGAAGGATATATAGCAGATTTAACTTTCTATAACTCAGATTATAAAGTAGAAGGTACTATAGCTAAAGGAAAACTTACTAGATATTAGGTGAAATATGAATGAAATAAAATGTCCTCATTGTGGGAAAGTATTTACTGTAGATGAGGAAAGCTATAGTAATATACAACAACAAATTAGAAATAATGAATTTGAAAAAGAATTACATTTAAGATTAGAAGAGATTAATTCTAGACATAATTTAGAATTAGAAAACGAAAAAACTAAATTAGAGAGTATATTAAAGGAAGAAAGTAGTAGAGTTCTTAATATTAAAGAAAAAGAAATTTTAAAACTACAATCTAAACTTTCTAGTTTTGATGTGCATAAAAATATTGAAAAAAAAGAGATAGAAGAAAACTTTTCTAATAAACTTATTCAAAAGGATAAGGAAATACAGGAATTAAAAAATCAAGTCTCTAATTTTGAAATACAAAAAAGTTTTGAAAAACAAGAACTTGAAATGAAATATACTAATTTAATTAATGGTAAAGAAAAAATAATAAGTGAAATGAATACAAAATTAACTTTAGTTGAAAAAGAAAATGAATTAGAGAAAAAATCAATTAAAGATAGATATGAAATAGAACTTAAACAAAAAGATGAAACTATAGAATACTATAAAGATTTTAAAGCTAAACAATCTACTAAGATGATAGGAGAAAGTTTAGAACAACATTGTGAGATTTCATTTAATAGATTAAGACCTGTAGCTTTTCCTAATGCTATTTTTGGTAAGGACAATGATGCTAGTAGTGGAAGTAAAGGAGACTATATTTACAGAGAATTTGATGAAGATGGTG
This sequence comes from Pseudostreptobacillus hongkongensis, assembly GCF_001559795.1. Taxonomy (NCBI): domain Bacteria; kingdom Fusobacteriati; phylum Fusobacteriota; class Fusobacteriia; order Fusobacteriales; family Leptotrichiaceae; genus Pseudostreptobacillus; species Pseudostreptobacillus hongkongensis. Next base: position 11,439 of record NZ_LOHY01000078.1, read on the forward strand.
TTGAAATAATATCTATAATGTTTGAAATGAAAAATGAAGCAGATACAACATCAACTAAAAAGAAAAATGATAACTTTTTTAAAGAACTTGATAAAGATAGAAATGAAAAAAATTGTGAATATGCTATACTTGTGTCATTACTTGAAGCTGAAAGTGAGCTATATAACGATGGTATAGTTGATGTGAGTTACCAATATCCTAAGATGTATGTTATAAGGCCACAATTTTTCATACCAATAATAAGTATGTTAAGAAATGCAGCTCTAAACTCATTGAAATACAAAAAAGAAGTTGCTATGATTAAAGAACAAAATATAGACATTACTAATTTTGAAGAAGATCTTAATAATTTTAAAATGGCATTTTCCAAAAATTATAAGTCTGCAAGTGAAAAGTTTAAAACAGCTATAGATGAAATAGATAAAACTATAAGTCATTTACAAAAGGTAAAAGATGCTCTTGTATCTTCGGAAAATAATTTAAGAATTGCAAATAATAAGGCAGAAGATATAACAATAAAAAAATTGACTCGTAAAAATCCGACTATGAAATTAAAGTTTGAAGAGTTGAAAAAGTAAATAAATAGTAAGGAGACTAAAATGTATTAATTTTATACAGTTAATCTCCTTTTTATATATAAATAATAAAACATCTTTATTAAATGAAGTTATAGACAAACTAAATGAAGAATATAAACAAGAAATAGATGGAGTAAAATATGTAAAACCTGAAGGCTTATTACCAGTAAAAGTAAAAGGCTTTGTAAAAGCAGGAATAGGAGCAAAATATAAAGGTGCAAGATTAGAAGCTCATGGAGGATATAACCATAGACTTGTAGGTGTAAGTTTAGGTTATGATTTTTAAGTAGTTAAAAGTAAATAATATATAAAGCAGGCTGCCCTCATTTAAGAGAAACAGCCTGTTTTTTACATTTTAAATACTTCTTTTTTTAATGGTATATCTTTTGAAAGCATTTGAGAAACAGTACAAACTTTATTTACATATTCTATAATTTCTTGAGATTCTTGTTCATCAAAATCTTTATCGATATATATTTTAGCATATATATTTGTAGGTTCAGTTTCTGTAACTACTTCTATATTTACTTCTGGTAATCTCTTTCTTAAATAGTATCCTCTTACGCACATAGCGATACAACCACTAAGTGCAGATGAAAGTAATCCAACAGGAGTAGTTCCATAATTTTTATCCTTATCCATAGTATAGCTAAATCCATCTGTATTTGAATTTACAATAAATCCTTTATCACATTTTGCACGAGTTGTGTACATTTTATGCCTCCTTATTAAAATTTTTTTTAAAGTTATAATATGCTAATATTAATAGTATAAGTCCTACAAAACCATAAATTTTTAATTCTGCAGCTGATATTAATATCCATCTAAATATTGGCGATTCTATACAATAATAACTTATTAATTGTCCTACGTTAATATTTAAATGACTAATATTTTGTCCAAGACTAGTTATAGCTGGTGCAAATTTTGTAGAAACTATTAAATGAAACGGTGTAAATATTGTACAAATTATTAACATTTTCAATACATTTTTGTTTGAAACTATTAATGCAGGTACGACTATTACTGTATTTACTATACCAGGTAATGGTAAGATATTGCTTAATCCTAACTTTGAAAATACTAAAGCTAGAATTAAAGTTATAGGTATAAGTAATACAGATACTATCCAAAGTTCTTGAACTCCTGATAGTATAGGCCAATCAAGTCCTATATAGATATCTCTGTTTTGATATTTCTTTTGCATAAATTTTTTTGCATTTTCAGAAACTGGGTTAAGTGACTTTATGAATAGTTGAGAACAGATAGGTAATAAAACAAGTGTTGTTGCAAGTTTTATTGAAATTTCTAAACTTTCCATAAAATTATATCCTGCAGATATTGAAAGAGCAAATCCTATTATAGCTCCCATTACAGAATCTTCACCTAGTATTCCTATTTTATCTTTTATATTATCAAAATCCATATGATTTTCACGTATAAATTTAAATTTATCTAAAAAATTACTAACAGGATACATAGATAATATTTGTATTATAGATGCATGTGAACATACAGTTCCTTCTATACCTGTTATTTGTTCTACCTTTTTTTGAGTTATTTCAGCTACTTTTAATTCAAAAATTATCTGTATGATAGCTGCTATGAAACCAAAAATTACTGAGCCTGTAAACACATAAATTATAGCTGCGGTAAATATTTTAGTCCATATATTAAATATATCTACGTTTAATACATTAGTTACATGAAAATGTATAAGTAACATATTTAATATAATTTGTAATGGAAACATTAATATTGCAAATCGCCATGCAAAAGATACAGCTACCATAGGTGAGTATCCTAAATCTATAATGTTTAATTGTATATTTGTGTTTTTAACAAATTGTATAGCAACTGGACTTATTGTATCAAACATAAACCCTATTACTAAATTAACTGAAGTAAATGCTATGGCAAGAATAAGCCCTGACATTAAAGCATCTTTAAATTTCATTTTCATTATTAAAGCGATGGTAATTATTATTAAAGGCAACAATAATGAAGGATCTATATTTAATATATATTTTATTATTTCTATCATGGTACTCCTAAACTCTTTTAATTCAAGTAAAATTATACATTGAATATTTCAAAAAAGTCAAGAGAATAATTAACATTAATATTGAAGGTAGTTATTTAAATTAAAGTATATTTTCATTAGATTATTATTTGAAATATTCACATTATTAAATAAATGTAGTATAATCATATAAACGAAAGAGGAAAGGGAAGTGTTTATACTTAAAGGTTATAATTATGAAGAAAAAATTATTAATATTAGCAACTTTGATAATATCAACATTATCAGTTGCAGGAACAAAAGAAGATTATGAAGCAGCATACAAAAAATATGAAACTAGTAAAAATATAGAACAATATGAAAAGGATTTATTAGAATTTGTTAGTAAAAATAAGCCGGATGTATATGTTAATGGAGCAAAAATTGACCTAGCTCAAATAGAGTTAAGTAAGAAAAACCCATCACGTGCATTAGCTTATTATAAAGATATATTAAATGATACTACTTTATCAAATAGTGATAGAGAAGAAATGTTAAGAAGTGTATATGTATTAACTGATGATTTAAATGAAAGAGTTAAAGTTTTAGATCAATTATTAAAATTAAACGCTAAATCAGTTTTATATCAATCAGAAAAAGTTAAAGTGTATAATAGTCTAGGTAAAAAATCAGAAGCAACAAAACTATATAATGATTTTGTTAAAGCGTTATCTGAAAATGAAAAATTAGAATTCAATGCTTTATTAATAGAAGGATATATAAATGATTCTAAAGTTACTGAAGCAGAAGAATTAGCAAAAACTTTAGCTAATGATAAAAGTTCTAATGTAAAACTTGCAGGGAAATATTATTTAGGTATAATAGAAGCTCAAAAACAAGATTATACTAAGGCAATCTTAAATTTAGAAGAAGCAAGTAAATTAGGATCTAGTAAAAATATAGATGTTGAATTAATGCTATATAATCTATACCAAGGTACAGGAAATTATGAAAAAGCATTAGAAAAAGCACTAGTTTTAAAAGATTTAACTAAATCAGGAGATACTTATGTGGATGTTATAGTTCTAGCTGAAAGATTAAAGAAAACTAAAGTGGCTGAAGATGCAATTAAAGAATTAAGAACTCAAATTACAGATAAAGAAACATTAGAAAATATAAACTATGTATTAGCTAAGAGTTTAGTTGAGCAAGGATTAGATCAATCAGCTGAAAAATATGCTAAAAAAGCTATATCAGAAGATAAAAATTCTGCAGGAAATGCAATATTAGCAGTTATTTATGGAAGAAAAGGTAACAAAAAAGAAGCCTTAAAATATTTAGACTTAGCTAAGAAAGCTAAAGTTCAAGGTTTAGAAACTTTAGAAAAACAATTAAATGAATTAAAATAGTAAATAAAATACAATGAATGAAAGATACCGAGTATATCGGTATTTTTTGTTGTAACATATATTTTTTTATGATACTATTTATATAAATAATAAAAATGGAGAAAACAATTATGAAGAATTTTTGTTTGTTAAATGAGAGAGATTATGGAATAGTTGAATTTAAAAATTTTGAAGATAGTTTTGAAGAATTGAAAAAAGTGTCTAAAAATTTTGGTAAAGTAGTATTTAATTTGGGAAAAATAGATATTGACCCAAGGTTTTTAAGCTATATGTTAAAGATATTTAGATATTCTATATCTAATAATTTTGAACTTTTCTATATTATAGAAAATCAAGATATGATAAATGATAGTAGTTTTGTGGATTCAAAAAGATACTTTAAAATATTTAATTCTATAGAAGAATATAACGAATTAAAAACTTTTGCTGGTTTTGAAATTAAAATTTATGATGATAATAAATATGTTAGAAATATACTAAAAGATGAATTGATTAAATTTAGGTTTAGTATAAAAGAAAGAAACAGTTTGAATTTTTTAAAAAAAGACCATGAAAGTAAATCTAATAGTATATATATAGTTGATTTTGAAACTTATAGAGATGAAAAGATTGAAGAAATTAAAAAAATAAAGAAAAAAAATAATGATTCGATAGTTATACTTATAGCTTTTGAAGAAGGGTTAGAAGAAGCTTTAAGTTCTGTTAAATATGGTGTAAATGCAGTAATTAAAAGACCTTTTGATGTTAAAGAATTTGTAGGGACTATAAAATCAATGGCAATTTCAGCTAATCTTAAACGTGAAAATGAAAGATTGGTAACAGAGGTATTTAAAAGAGAAAAAGAAATTAGAAGATTATATAATGAAGTAAATGAAGAATTACAGCTTGCAGGGGATATACAAAAATCTCTTTTACCGCCAAGAAATTTAAGTTTTAAAAACTATAATATAGAGTATATATTTTTGCCGAGTATGAATATAGGTGGAGATTTTTGTGATTTTGTAGAAATTGATGAAAATAAATTTGCGGTTATTTTTGCAGATATATCAGGACATGGTATTCCAGCTGCTCTTTTATCTTCTATGCTTAAGGTCTTTATATATAACAATGCTATAAAGACTAGAAATATACCAAAACTTATGGAAAAATTAAATGAAGAAATAATAAATATTTTTCCTAAAGGAAAATTTGTTAGTATGTTTTTCCTTATAATAGACACTAAAACAAATATAATGAGATTTTGTAAAGCTTCACAAGAACCAGCGTTAATATATAGAAAAAATGAAGATGTTGTGGAAGAATTAGAAACAGAAGGTCAGATATTAGGACTATTTTCTAAAGAAGTTTTTGGAGATATAGTGTTTGAAGAAAAATCTATTGATTTTAATGATGGAGATAAACTGCTTCTATATACAGATGGTATTACAGAAGAGACATCACCTAGTGGAGAATATTTTGGAGTAGATAGATTGAAAATGCATGTAAAAGAAGCGGATTTAGAAAAAATAAAGAAAAGTTTACATGAATTTGTGCAAAAAGAAAGTTTTAGTGACGATTTAACTTTATTAAAAATTGAAAGAAATGATAATTGAACAAAAGCCTATTAATAAAGGCTTTTTTTAATATTTGAAATATTATTATAAAAAAATTTCAAAAAAAACAAAAAAAGGTATTGACATAAAAAGTACATTTATGATAATATAAACTCAAATTTGAAAA